>JBOGIN010001254.1:0-4524 GCA_050742275.1 Vicinamibacteraceae bacterium | reverse complement strand
CGTGTGGGCCGCATGACACACATTCCTCCGTTTGCGCGGCTCGAGGACTTGATTGAATACCTGAAAGCATTTCGCACTGCAAGCGACTCCGTCGCACGGGAGCACGTATGGTGACGAATCGAACGTGCGACCCCATGCGAGCGAGGATCGGGACACCCGTCATGGCGCCAGATCATTTCGGCGAGTTGTTGCGACTGGTGGTGTCGGTGCCGGCTCCCGCCCATCCAGGAATCGCCACGCGTTGCGGTCATGCGTAATGGGTAGGGCGAGGATGGCAGGGAGGCGCACGTGCTCAGGGTCACGATAGGCGGGCACGCCGATCGTGATCTCGCGCTGCGGAATGTTCAGACGCAGCGTGCCGTGGAGCCAATCCCAGATAGTGAGGCCGCTCGAGAAGTTCGAATGGGTCTCCGCCTGTACGATCGAGTGATGAATGCCGTGCATGCGCGGCGTGACCAACAGGTACGCCAGCCAGCGCTCGATCCGAATGGGTAGTTTCGTGTTGGAGTGGTGGAAGATGATGCTCGCGAGCGTCAGCGCTTGCCAGAGATGCAGCGCGCGCAGCGATGTGCCGATGACGGCAACTTGCGCGGCTCGCCAGGGCATCGACGCGGCCATTTCGATAGCATGGAAGCGGATGCCGGTGCTGGCGTCGAGGTCGAGGTCGACGTGATGCACGAGATGCAGCCGCCACAGCCAGGGTACGCGGTGCACCAAGATGTGCCACACATAGAGCGTGTAGTCCATCAGGATGACGGCCAGCGCGTCCCGCAGGCCAGATGGCAGCGGCAAGCGCCGCACCAAGCCCCAGCGGCGCCGCTGTCCCAGCCGGGCCAGCGGCATCACGACCGGCGCCTCCACCAGATTGATGGTCGCCGCCGAGAGTGTCGCCACGACGAGGTTTCGAGCCGAATGGCGCAGCACGGGCTCGACGTGTGGTCGGAGCGCACGCCGGCGTTCGGCCCACACCACGAGCCCGCCCAGTGCCAACAGAAGCCCGGTTCGCATCTTCATGGCTTCCGGACTCTCGCCTTCCAGAATCGTTGGTCCACGCCGACCACCAGCGACATGCGTTCCCTCACTTCACGGCCTGCGGTGCGCAGTTCTGGCATGACAAGCCGCGGCATTGCAAAACGTGGCGCCGGCCGCCACCAGGCACCAGAAGCAGAACGCCTGTGCATCATGATGGCTCTCTGCCCTCGTAGTATTCCAAACAGGAAGTTTGCGCTGACTAAGGACTCGTCCGGGAATCCTAAGCCCCGCCGGGTGGCCCCTCCTCGGGCATGCGCTCGCCGAGCAGACGCCCAACGGCGTGCCAACGCGGCACACGGTCGCAGATGACCTTGATGATCGTGGTCATGGGGAGCGCGAGAAACGTTCCCCACGGCCCCCAGGCCCAGGTCCAGAACAGGAGCGCGGCGAAGACGGTGACCGCGCTCAGCCGTGCGACGCGGCCGCTCCAGAGCGGCATGATGAGCCAGCCCTCGAGCGACGTGATCGCGAGCGTCGCACCGGCGGTCCAGAGCGCGCGGGCCGCGCTTTCGAACTGCGCGAATGCGACGATGGAGACGATAATGGCCACGGCGGCGGGGCCCAGGTATGGCACCGCGTTGAGCACGCCGGCTGCAATTCCCCAGACGATAGGATTCTGGAGGCCAAGCCACCAGAGCACCGTGGCGGTCGCGCATGCGACGATAGCACCCGTCACGATGTAGACGACCATGATACGCGTCAGTTGCTGCGGAACCTCGTCGACGATTGCGCGCCAGGTCTCTCCGCTGCCGCCGACCCATCCCGCGCCGACATCGATCAGCCGCTTTCGCCACGCCGGTGCTGATGCCAGCAGAAAGTATGTGAGCAGTACCACCAGAACGGCTTGGGCAGCGCCGCTTGCTGCGGTGACAGAGCCAGTCCAGAGGTAATCGCCCAATGTTCTCGTGCGGACGGCGACGGTCTCCTTCGGCGATTCACCCGGCTGTCTGGCGGCGGCGTCTGCCGTACGCTCGATCTCCCTGGCCGCCTTCTGCGCGCGACGGACGGTGCTCGATCCATCGCGCTCGGTCTTCTGCCACGCCTGACGCAGGCGCTGCGCTGCTACAGGCACCTCGTCCAGCACTTCGGCGGCCTCATCTTGTAGAGCCCAGGCGCCGGCGAGAGAGCCGCCGAGCAGCAGACCGACGAGGAGCGCGGCGCCGAACGGCCGCGGCAGTCGTCGCCGCGCCAATCCGGCCACTGCGGGATTCAAGGCCGAGGCGAGGAGGAGACTGAGGCTGAGCGGAAGGAGCACACTACGTAGCCAGTGGAGCAGCCCGATGACCGCGGCGAACGCCAGAACGACGAGGGACCACGTGACTCCTGCTTCACCCCCAATACGGTGGGCGCCCGTAGTGCGCATGTAGCCGCCGCTCGTATTCTTGTGTGAGGTCATCGACCGCCCCCAGCGGCGGGCTGCTCTTGACTTGGTCGCGCGTCAGCTCCACGGTGACGATGTGCTGCTGCCATGACACCTCGCGCGTCCAGGCTGGCGCGACCAGTACGCGCTTGCCGCCCCACCAATCGCTGGTGTCCACGAGAAGGTAGCGGATGGTCCAGGTGTGGTCATCGAAGAGGAAGTCGTCGATGTGTCCGATGTCGCCGTCGGTGGCCGCGATGTGGTACCCGGTGACGTCGGCCGTGCTCTGCACGTGACTGGCCTCGACGTCTTCGAACGCCGGGGACTTTGGCGCCTCCGGTTGCGCGCGCGGCAAGTCGATAGGCGCGACTGCGGTTCCCCACGCTCCTGGGCCATATCCATAGAAGGGCAGCCCGTAGTAGCGAAAGTACTCGAGCTCGTATCTGCGCGAGATGGGCGGCGCGGACTCGACCGGCGGGCTCTTTTCAACGCGCTCGCGCGTGAGGTCGATGTGCACCCGCTGGTCGGCCCAATCCACACGTCGGAACAGAGCGGGCGAGACGAGGACGCGGCGACCAGCAAGCCAGCCGCCCGTGTTTACCACGAGATAGCGGATCGTCCAGTGCTGGTCGTCGAAATACAGATCCTCGACGCCTCCCACGTCGCCGTCGGAAGCGCGCACTGTGCACTTGCGCAGATCCCTGGTGCGGTGGAGCTCCATAACGCCTCGGTAGCGAGAGCTGCAACGCAGGCCGTCGCGCCGTCGCACGAGCCAGGCAGCGCGTCGACGCCAAATCCGCGCCCACGCGGGACATCGATGCTATCCGCGGCCAGCGCGTTGACACGTCGCAGCTCTCTTTTCTCTTTCGTCAAGAGACGCAGGAAGCGTGCCAGGTAGCCTTTCCGCCTTCACGCGGCGTACGACGGCCAAGTCGTGACTGGCCCAGTTTGGGCCCCTACATCGCTGTCACGCACTGAACACACGGCGGGCAACAGTGGAACAGAACGAGACACTTTGCCGTGGAGGATGACGAGGGACGTGCGCCCACGCTATCGAGGTTGGCCGTGCGGCGAGCGCTCCTGCGCCTCTTCTTCGCGACGCCTCATCGCAGGGGAGGGGCGCCGCACGAGTGCGCTGTATGGGGCCGGCAGCGCATCAACGACCAGCAACAAGCCTCGAATGTCACGGACGCAGACGCCGCAGCCTTCCGCGATGTGCTTGCCAGACCCGGCGTCTGCCTGCCAGAGCACGCCGTGAATCCGTACGAACCCATGTGGATCGAGATCGGTGACCGCAACCCCGGCGTCGCCAACAATGCGCGGCTCGCCCGATGTTGACTCGTAGAAGCGGCGCATATACGGGAAAAGTGCGAAGTCCTTGGCGATCCAGAGACTTACCAGTGCGATAGCCGCCCACGGCGGCACCTCGAACCACCCGACGAAAAGCCAACCGACCGCCACGGCTAGCACCCAGCCGGGGATCTGCAAAATGAGGTATTTCAACAGCGTCCCAGACAACGAGTAAAACGCCATCTCATCACGACGTGCCGCAGCCATCGATTGCCGCACGCCCGCGAACCCTGTCGGATGCAAGTGCGGCGCCAGGGCAGCAGTGCCGTATTCTAGCGACTCGAGCGCGAGCCGACTCAAGCGGGATGGTCACAGCGCGTTCGGCGAACGCGCCTTACATGTTGGTAGGGACGTCTTGCCGAGGCGTCCGTTTCGGTTCGCAGGTTCGAGCCAGCCGATGACATCCGGCCGCGCGGCTTAGTGCTCGCCCGCAGAGATCCTCGCCGGGCTTGCGGCGGTGCTCCCGAAGAACATCTTCCTCTATGTCGCGAGCATCCCGAATGTGGCGACGCTCGGCACCCGCTTCGTGCTACAGGGCGGCACACAGCACAATCTTGCCGCGGTGAAGAGCGAAGTGGACTTCATCCGATCGAATTTCCGCGGCAGCGACGTTGAGCCCGAGATCCTTGTGCATGAGCGCTGCGGCGAAGCAGGCGCCATCGGCGCGGCGGCGGAGGCACAGCGCCTCTGGAAGAACGGGCGGCAAACGACCTTCATCGGGTTGGACGCGGTCCAGAAGATCGCCTATCGCACGACACGGAACCAGTCGACCCGCTGTAACT
>JBOGIN010001253.1:0-8522 GCA_050742275.1 Vicinamibacteraceae bacterium | reverse complement strand
GAGCTGCTTGGCGGGCAGCACCCGCGCGGCCCGCTCCAGGAGCTCCACCATCTCGTCAACGGTCGGCACACGCGGCGAGTGAATATCGTAGACGCCAGGGCCGATGTCATTAGGGTAGCGGAACGCGCCGAAATCGTGCAGCAGCTCCATTTTCGAGCGGGACGTCTCGATCGACAGCACGTCGGCGTCCATGGCCGCGACCGCCTCGAGAATGTCGCCAAACTCCGCGTAGCACATGTGAGTATGCATCTGCGTGTCGTCGCGGACGCCGCTGGTGGCAACACGGAAGGCGTCGACTGCCCAGTCCAGATATGCCTGCCAATCCCGCCGCCGAAGCGGCAGACCCTCGCGGATGGCCGGCTCGTCTACCTGGATGATGGTAATGCCAGCGGACTCCAGATCCCGCACTTCGTCTCTCAACGCCAACGCTACCTGGAGGCAGGTCTCACTGCGCGGCTGGTCATCGCGGACGAACGACCACTGCAGGATGGTCACTGGACCGGTCAGCATGCCTTTCATCGGCTTCTTCGTCAGCGACTGGGCGTAGCGCGACCAGTCGACGGTCATCGGCTTCGGACGCGACACGTCTCCGTACAGGATTGGCGGCTTCACGCAGCGGGAGCCATAGCTCTGCACCCATCCGTGCTCGGTAAACGCGAAGCCGTCGAGCTGCTCACCGAAGTACTCGACCATGTCGCTCCGCTCGAACTCCCCGTGCGCGAGCACATCGAGCCCGAGCGCTTCCTGTTTCTGCACGGCGCGCGCGGTCTCCGCCTCGAGGAACCGCGCGTACTCGGCGTCCGGCATCCGCTTGGCGCGCCAGGCTGCGCGCGCCTCCCGCACGTCGCGCGTCTGGGGAAACGACCCGATGGTCGTCGTCGGGAACGTCGGCAGGCCGAGCCGGCGCCGCTGTACGGCGCGTCGCGCCTCGAAGGGCGAGCTGCGCCTCCGCATCGAGTCGTCAATTGCGGCGGTCCGCTGGCGGACTTGCGGATCGCGGGTTCGCGCGGAGCCGCGCCGGCTGGCGCGCGCGGCATCGAAGGCGGCGCCGTGCGGTGACGACGACAGCGCCGCATCCGCAAGGACCCTGACTTCCGTCAGCTTCTGGCGGGCGAACGCGAGCCAGCCGACGAGCTCCTCATCCAGGGCCTGCTCCGCCGCAAGGTCGACCGGCACGTGCAGCAGCGAGCACGAGGGCGCCACGAACAGGCGGTCGGGCCCGAGTGCCGACACCGCCTGGCGCACGAGCGCATGCGCGTTGTCGAGATCGGTGCGCCAGATGTTCCGCCCGTCGACCACGCCGACCGAGAGCACGGTCTCCGTGCGCAGGTGCGGGAGCACCTCGGCCAATTGCTCCGGCGCCCGCACGAGATCGAGGTGCAGACCGTCGACGGCGGTCTCTGCCACCAGCGGTAGGTTCTCGGCTAGGGCGCCGAAGTAGCTCGCCACCAGCAGACGCGGGCGATGCACGACGGCCGTCAGCCGAGCGAAGGCGCGCCGGTACGCGTCCTGCTCCGCCGCGGGCAGATCCAGCACCAGACAGGGCTCGTCGATTTGCACCCAATGCACGTCGCGGTCGGCGAGCACGGACAGAAGCTCTTCGTAGGCGGGCAGGAGCGCCTCGAGGAAATCGAGAGGCCGCACATCCGCCGGCGCCCCTGGCGCCAGCTTGGATAGGTGGAGGAACGTGACAGGTCCGAGAACGACGGGCCGCGGCGCGATGCCCAGCGCGCGCGCCTCATCGAGCTCCGCCAGCAGCTTCGAGGCGTCGAGCGCGAACGTCTGATCGGCGGCGAGCTCCGGCACGATGTAGTGGTAGTTCGTGTCGAACCACTTGGTCATCTCCAACGCCGGCAGATCGACGCCTGCGTCGCGATCTTGCAGACCGCGCGCCATCGCGAAGTACCGTGCGAGCGGATCGTCAATTGCCGCGAACCGCGCCGGCACCGCGCCAACCGCCACGGTCGTGTCGAGCACGTGATCGTAGAGTGAGAAGTCGTTGCACGGCAGTTGGTCGAGTCCGGCGTCGCGCATCGCCGTCCAATGGCGGCGGCGCAGGTCGGCCGCAACGGAGCGCAGCTCCTCGCTGGTCCTCCGCCCTGCCCAGTAGCCTTCGACGGCCTTCTTCAGCTCGCGGGCGAGGCCCACGCGGGGATATCCCAAACAGGTAGCCAAGACAGACATCCGCTGAATCCTTTCTGCAGCGTCCGGGGCAAACAGGGTGGGAGGAGCGCGTGGCGAATGCACGCCACAGGCGAACTCGCGACGGGAGCTCTCGGACCGCCCTCCCACGAGGCAGCCAAGGCCGGGGCTATCGGCTCATGCAGCCGACAGCAGGTGTTGGCAGGTCTTCGGGCTCACGAGCGTTGTCGACATGACGTCGACGCCTACTGGCCGTCGCTTCCCAGTTCCACCTATACGTAGGCCGCGGCCTTCAGCCGCGTCGAACAGCGAAACCAGTGCGTGTGACGACGTTCGTTCTCGCTGACCGCTGCGGGGCAGCCCCGGACTCACACCGGGTTCCCTTTTCAGCCCGGCGTTCACCGGGCACCAACATAAACGCACTATGCGCACGCTGCGGCGCGACTGTCAACCGCGTGTTGAGTCATACACACCGAGGAGACGCGATCTCACCGTGTGCAGGCGGCGGCACGCGCAGCGAGCAGCGCACGTTCCCGGGCGTTGCGCGTGAGCGAGGCCGCGCGCTCGAACTCCGCGCGTGCCTCGTCTAGGTGACCGAGCTTGAAGAGGAGATCGCCGCGCACGCTCGGTAGGAGGTGATAGCTCTTCAGCGACGATTCCGAGGTCAGCGCATCGACTATCTCGAGGCCTGCGGCGGGGCCCAACAACATTGCAAGCGCCACCGCCCGATTCAACGCGACAACCGGCGAGGGCTTGATGCGCATGAGCGCACCGTAGAGCCCGACAATTCGCGCCCAGTCCGTCTCCTCTGGCGTCGTCGCGCACGCGTGGCAGGCCGCAATCGCCGCCTGGAGGGCGTACGGTCCCGGCACACCAGCCAGCGCTTCGGCACGCTCGAGGGCTGCGAGGCCGCGCCGGATGGAGAGCTGATCCCAGAGCGCGCGATTTTGATCCAGCAGCAGGATCGGCTCACCAGACGCGCCCACGCGCGCCCTCGATCGCGACGCCTGGATCTCCATGAGCGCTACGAGACCGTGGACCTCCGGCTCCTTGGGCATGAGCTCGGCCAGGATGCGCCCGAGACGCAACGCATCTTCGCAGAGCGTCGGGCGCATCCAGTCGTCACCGGCGGTCGCCGCGTAGCCCTCGTTGAAGATCAGGTAGATCACTTCCAGCACGGACGCGAGGCGCGCCGCGAGCTCGGCGCCGCGCGGGACTTCGAACGGCACTCCCTCCTTGGCGAGCGTCCGTTTCGCCCGGACGATACGCTGTGCGATGGTCGGCTCCGAGACCAGGAACGCCCGCGCGATCTCCTCCGTCGTGAGACCGCCCAGCAAGCGGAGCGTGAGCGCAACCCGGGCCTCCGTCGAGAGGATCGGGTGACATGCCGTGAATATCAACCGCAGCAGGTCGTCGCCGACCTCATCGTCGAGCGCGGCGTCGAGATGCTGCGCCGGGCTCGATCGACCGGCTTCGAGCTCGTAACCCAGCTCCTCATGCTTGCGCTCCAGCCGCGTGCTCCGCCGCAGATAGTCGATCGCCCGATGCTTTGCGGTGGCCATCAGCCAGGCGCCCGCGTTCTGGGGGATGCCGGACCCCGGCCATCGCTCGAGCGCGGCGACGAGCGCATCCTGCGCGAGATCCTCGGCAACGCCGATGTCGCGCACGATCCGCGCGAGCGCCGCGATGAGCCTCGGCGACTCGATTCTCCAGACCGCGTCAATGGCGCGATGAGTCTCTGTAGCCGTCACGCCTGCTGATCACACCACCTTCAATCCGCCAGCGCAAGACGCGCCGGCGCAGCATCAGAGTAAATGGGCCGTGACCACCCTGCGGTATCATGATGAGCTCCATCGCGTGCCCCCCAGGACATCTTTATGACGCACGTCAGCTTTCTCTGGGGCGTTGTCTGCCTCCTACTGACACTCGGCCCAACGCTCAGCGCGCAGCCGGCCGGCGCAACGCTGCAAGGGACCATCCGGGATAGCGCCGGCGGAGTCCTGCCCGGCGTCGCGGTCTCGGTCGAATCGCTCCAGACTGGCTCGTCCAGCGCGGCCACGACGGATGGCGAAGGGCGGTTCGAGATGCCGGGGTTGGACGCGGGAGACTACGAGATGAAGGCCGCCCTGTCTGGCTTCGGCACTGCGGAGCGGCGAGTCACCCTGACAGCTTCGGGCAGGCTCACCGTGAACCTGGAGCTGGAGATTGCGCCGCTGTCGGAGACGGTCACGGTGGCGCGCGCCGAAGAGGACCGTGCAGCGGTGCCCAACGCCGTGTCGGTGATCGACAAAGAGCGCATCCAGGCATTCCAACGACGCGCCTCCCCTGCGGAATCCCTCACCGGCGTTCCCGGCTTGTTTGCCGAGAACCGCCGCAATTTCAGCCTTTCCGGTGGTGTGCGCCTCGCCATTCGTGCACCTCTTCCTCGCTTTGGTATGCGCGGCGTGCAGATTGTGCAGGACGATGTGCCGATGACCGTCGCGGACGGAACGACCGAGCCGACCAACATCGACCTCGGCTCCCTCGGACGGGTCGAGATCTTGCGCGGTCCCAGCTCCGTGCTGTACGGAAACTCGGCGGGTGGCGTCATCAGCCTGAGCACCGAGCTTCCATCGTCGGGGCGCATGACCGTGCAGCCTGACATCCAGTACGGCAGTGACCGCTACAGGCACCAGCAATTGAAGGTGCATGGCACCGCCGGACGGGTGAGCTACTTGGTGAATGCGAGCCACATGGAGACCGACGGCTTCCGCGAGCACAGCCGGACGGACGTGCGGCGCCTGAACACGGTGGTGCGGGCGGCGCTCTCCCCGAAGACGGAGCTTCGAGGCGTGCTGAACATCTACGACCTTCCCTTCGGCGAGAGCGCCAGCACGGTGACGCGCGATGACGCCAGACACCGTCCGACGAGCGTTCGTCCGGAGGCGTTCACGCAAGGCTGGGGCGAATCGACGACCCAGGGCCAGGGAGGCGTGACGCTCCAGCACCAGCTTGGCGACGGGCACATCCTTCGCGGAACGGCGTGGGGGCTGCTCCGAGACGTGTGGAACCCGATCCCGTTCGGTGTCGTCGACCTGCGGCGGCGCGCCTCCGGCTTCCGTTCTGCCTACGAAGGCTCGGCCAGCCTGCGATCCCTCCCCGTACGATGGACTGCCGGCGTCGATGTCTCTCAGCAGAGAGACGAGCGCACCGAGCTCGAGAACGACGGCGTGCCGCCCGGTGGCGGTCGCACGCGTGCAGGCGCCAGGCTGCTCGAGCAGCAGGAGGAAGTTCTGTCGCTGAGCCCCTTCGTGCGGGCGAGCGCGGCGCTAGGCAGCCGGTGGCGGCTCACCGCGGGAGCGCGGTACGACCACTACGATTTCTCTGCCACCGATCGCTTCCTCATCGACGGCGACCAGTCAGGCGAGCGAACGCTGAGCGCCGCGAGCCCAATGGCGGGTGTCACCTACACGGCTGCATCCTGGCTCAATCTCTACGGCAACTTCGCCACCGCGTACCAGACGCCGACAACCGTGGAGCTGTCGAACCAGCCCTCCGGCACTGGTGGCTTCAACGAGGAGCTCGACCCGGAGCGCCTGAGGAGCTTCGAGGTGGGGCTAAGGGGTGCGGTGGCTTCCTGGCGTCTGGGCTTCGAAGCTGCCGCGTATATGTCGCGCCTCGAGGATGCGCTCGTCAGATTCGAACGGCCCGACGAGCGCGCGTTCTTCAGGAATGCGGCCGAGGTCGAGCGAAACGGCATTGAAGCCTCCATGGAATGGCGACCGAGCCCGCGCCTCAGATCGCATCTCTCGTACACGTTCCAGCAGTTCGAGCTCGTGCGATTCGTCGTGCCGGAGGGGGACTTTTCCGGCAAGAGAGAGCCGGCGGTGCCGCCACACCAGGTGTCCCTGGGGGGAAGCTACGACGCGCCGTTCGGTCTCCATTCGGCTGCCGAACTCCGCGTCGTGGACAGCTATCCGGTGGACAGCGCCAACACGGTGTCGAACTGGGCCTACCACGTGCTCGACCTGAGATTCGGCCTCGTCCGAGACTGGAAGGGCGCCAGCATCCGCCCGTTCGTGGCCATCGACAACGTGTTCGATCAACGCTACAACTCGTCGGCCATCCCAAACTCGCTTGCTGGCCGGTTCTTCGAGCCCGCGCCCGGGCGAGAGCTGGCCGTCGGTGTCACCATCGACGCCGCGCTCTTCTGACGTACGGAGCTGCCGAGATATGACCACGCGGAACATCGACCAGCCTGGTTCACAGGCGCCGCCGGCGCGTGCATGGAGCCTGCTCGCATACAGCCTGCTCGCGCTGGCGTTGCTGACCGGCTGTCGCGCGCCAGCTCGGGCCAGCCAAGAAGAGGCGCTCTCCAAAGCGGATGCGGCAATTGGCGCCGTGACCGACGACCTTCTTCGAGAAGGCCATCGAGGGAATCCTGCCACCTGGCCGACTTACGGAGGGGACTGGGCGCAGACGCGATATTCACCGCTTGCGGAGATCCGGCGCGAAACCATTCACCGGCTGCGGCCCGCCTGGATCGCGCAAACGGGCATCGTCGGCTCATTCGAGAGCACGCCGCTGGTGCTCGGTCGAGAGATGTACGTCACCACACCAGCGGAGCAGGGCATGCAGCGCGTGCTCCGGTTGGACTCAACGACCGGCGAGGTGGTGTGGCAGGTCGAGATCGCGGGGAAGGCGCCGAGCGCCGACGCCGCAGACGAGGACGATCATCTGCCCACGCACTTCGGGCCCAACCGGGGCGTAGCGCTGTATGGAAGCCGCGTCTACCTCGGAACGCTGAATGGCACACTGCTCGCGCTGGAGCGGGAGAGCGGCAAGAAGATCTTCGAGGTTCAGACGCTGTCACCTCGTCTTACCGGCGCACCGCTCGCGGCGCACGGCCGCATCATCCAGGGCCTGTCATGGATCGATCGCGGAGCGGTTCAGGCGTTCGATGCCGAGACAGGCGCATTGATCTGGACGTGGCACACCATACCGTCCCCGGACGAAGGCGGCTGGTGGGGCGACTGGGTCGAGACGCTTCCCGGTCGTCCGGCAATCAGCCTCGGCCGAGACATCGCCGAGGAGAAGCGGAATCAGCGCCGGCTGGCGGACGGCTGGAAGACCGGCGGCGGCAGCGCGCCAATGACGCCGACGTTGGATGGGGCCTCCGGCCTCGTGTACATCTCGACCGGCGGTCCCGATCCCACGGCGTTTCCACCGCCCTCCGAGCCGCATCCAGGCGACATGCGTTGGACCAACTCGGTGTGCGCGCTTCGTCTCGAGACTGGAACCAAGGTTTGGTGTTATCAGTTCCTTCCTCACGATATCTGGGGCGCGTCTGGCCCGACGCCCCCGATTCTCTTTTCCGTGCCGCGCGGCGAACACAGCGTCGACGTCGTCGGCAAGCTGACCGGCATGGGGAATCTGTACGTGCTCGCCCGCAACACCGGTGATCTCGTCGCCATGTCGGACAATTACATCCCGCTCGACCAGACGCGCGGAGGACCGTCCGGCGTGAACCTGCGTCGCGGCGGAATGGCAGGCACGCTGTGGTCTCCCGGTGCCTACAGCTTCGACACCGGCTTGATCTATTCCGCGAACCAGTACGTGCCAGGCTACTTCCAGCCACGGCACGAAGCTCGAGGGGCCGGGCAGTTCGGCAACGTCGCGGCGGTCGACCCCTCGACCGGAGCCCTGATTTGGCAGCAGCGCACAGAGCGGCCCCAGGCTGGCGGCCTGCTCGCCACGGCTGGAGGCCTGGTGTTTGCCGGGCGCAGCGCTGGATGGTTCGACGCCTACGATGCCGCGACCGGCAAGCGAGTCTGGAGCTTCCGGGTGGGCGCCGGGTGCAACTCGGCGCCGGTGACCTATCGCGTCGACGGCCGACAATACGTCGCGCTCTCGTGTGGTGGACACGGCACCCTCGACCCGCAAGGGGGAGACACCGTGATCGCCTTCGCGCTCGCCCCTTAGCTCACAGACAGCTCGCCAAGCCGTCGTAGATGGACTGATTCGTTTCGGGCAGCGTCGCGTACAACGGTGACGGTCCGGCGAGCGCGCTCAGGAGGTCATGGATAGTGGTCCCTTGGACGATCGGGCTTCTGCACCGCCAGACGCGAGCGTCGACAATGTTCCTGCCCGTCGACGGGCTGACCTCTTCGTTGCTGGCCGCGAAGACCCAGACGCAGCTCCCAATCGTTCCCGTGAGGCTCTCGACCGAACAGCGATACCGAAGAGACTCGATGTTCGTGTACTCCCCTTCGCAGAACGTATCACCGCAGATGTAGTCGAAGTTCTGTTTGAGGTTGTAAACCATCGTGTACCAGGCGTCGATCTCGCCGGGCTCCGTGAGGTACGCGCTGACGTCGACATATTCCGTGATTGGCAGAAGG
>JBOGIN010001252.1:0-13326 GCA_050742275.1 Vicinamibacteraceae bacterium | reverse complement strand
GCCCCTACTTGAACTCTTCACAGGCTCTTTAGCCCCCGCGTGAAGGCCGCGCACTACGTGCGAAAAGGGTTAAGTGAACAGCATCGGACCTGCCCGTTCTACACCGATTCCACCCAAAACGGAAGTGTGGCACGGCCTGGCGCGCTTCCCTATCGCCCGGCGACGTGAGACGGATAGACTACGGCTGGAGGCGAATACAGCCATGGACCCCCTCAGGGACCGTGCCAGCCCTGCGGCGCCTGGCGCCGAGACCTCGTCCGACTTTCCGCCGTCGGGCCGGGCCTCTCCGTCCCCTGCGATGCGCGGGAAGCGGTCGCGCACCCCGCCGGCCGTCCCGCCCAACTGGCCGGATCTCTCGGACGAGGAGCTGCTGAACCTCCGGTTATGCGATCTGCCGCTCGCGATTGAAGGCAGCACACTGGAAGCGCGCATTCAACAACTCTCCGACGAGCTCGCGGCGCGGCAGATTCTTTTTCGGCCGCACTTCTGGCTCTCGGACGAGTGGTTCACGCCGGACGGCGTTGGCGGCATCGCCGTGCCCTTCTATCTGGCGCATCCGCGACTCGAGAAGCTGGAAGAGGCGATGATGCTGGAAGTCGAGGGCGGGACGGACGACTGGTGTATGAAGATCATGCGCCACGAGGCGGGACACGCCATCGATCATGCGTTCGAGATCCACCGGCGGCACAAGCGCCGCAGGCTGTTCGGCTCGCCTGCGGTAGAGTATCCACAGTTCTACACGCCGAAGCCATACAGTAAGAGCTTCGTGCTTCATCTCGACATGTGGTACGCGCAGAGTCATCCCGACGAGGACTTCGCCGAGACGTTCGCCGTGTGGCTGGCGCCGGACACGCACTGGCGCACGCGTTACGTTGGCTGGCCTGCGCTGCGGAAGTTGGAGTACATGGACGAGTTGATGGGGGCACTGGCAGGAAAGCAGCCGGCGCGCGTCTCACGCCGCCGCGCGTATCCCCTCACGCGGATCACGCGAACGTTGCGGCAGCACTACGCGCGCAAGAGCGCGCACTACGGCTTGGAGTACCCCGACTTCTACGATCGCGACCTGCGGCGGCTGTTCTCGGAGAACAGCGGCACGATGAGCGCCGCGCGGTTCCTCGCGCGCATTCGGAAGGACGTGCTCCGACGGGTCGCTCGGTGGACCGGCGAGTACCAATACACGATCAACCAGGTGATCGTAGACATGATCACACGTTGCCGCGAGCTCAAGCTTCGTTTGGATCGTCCGGAGGATCAGGTCAAGCTCGAGTTCACGGTCATGCTTACCGTTCAGACCATGAACTATCTCCACAGTGGCCGGCACCGGGTAGCGCTATGAGGAAGCTGCGCGTGCTTTGCCTGATGCACCACTATCTGGTGCCCCCGGCCGACGCGTCCAAGTACCACGTCGACGTCGACTGGAAGACGGAATTCGACGTGAAGAACACGTTGGAGTCCATGGGCCACGACGTGATCGCCGTGGGTGTCAAGGACGACCTCGGCGTCATCAAGAGCGCCATCGGCGAGTTCAAGCCGCACATCGTCTTCAATCTCATGGAGAACTTCCACGAGGTCGGCGTGTTCGACCAGAACGTCGTCAGCTATCTCGAGCTGCTACGCGTGCCGTACACCGGGTGCAATCCGCGCGGCCTGATGCTCTCGCGCGACAAGGCGTTGTCGAAGACGCTGCTGGCGTTTCACCGCGTGCCAATCCCGGAGTTCACCGTCGTGCGCGTCGGGCGGCCCATTCAGCGGCCCAAGCGCCTTCGCTTCCCTCTCATCGTGAAGTCGCTCACGCAGGAGGCGTCGATTGGCATCTCGCAGGCGTCCGTCGTGGAAGACGACGACAAGCTGCGGGAGCGCGTCCGGTTCATCCACCAGAGCGTGGGGACCGATGCCATCATCGAGCGCTACATCGGCGGCCGCGAGCTGTACGTCGGGCTGCTTGGCGACCGGAAGGTGCAGGTGTTCCCGATCTGGGAGCTCGACTTCGAGAAGATGCCGGGCCAATCATGGCGCATCGCCACGGCGCGCGTGAAATGGAGCGCGAAGTATCAAGAGAAGTACGGCATCATGAGCGGACCGGCCCGCGATCTGACCGAGCCGCTCGTCGAGCGCATTCGGACCCTCTGCAAGCGCGTCTACCGAGTGCTCGACCTCAGCGGCTACGCGCGGATCGATCTTCGGCTCGATTCCGAGGGGCGCATCTACGTGCTCGAAGCGAATGCCAATCCGCAAATCGCGTACGGCGAGGATTTCGCCGACTCTGCCGAAGCGGCCGGCATCTCGTACGAGATGCTGCTGCAGCGCATCTTGCTGACCGGCCTGAGGTGGCGACCCGAGCGACGGGGCTAACAGGACAGGGCACGCGCCGCCGCCCCTGGGACAGACACTGGGACAGACGCCGCTTGACATGCTATATATGCAGCACTATGCTGCGTATGTAGCACGATTGGGATGGGCGAGCAGCTGCGACCCCGATAACGAGAAACCGCGCGCGATGGATAGCGCAGCGCACCACTGCGCTGTGCCGCGCGGGATGTCCGGCACCGAGGAAGGGAGAGCGTCGAATGCGGCTCACGCAATGGATCGCGGAGCTTCGAGGCGACGTGACGTTCGCGATGCGGCAGTTGAGACGCGCGCCGGCCTTCACGCTGATTGCGGTGGTCACGGTCGCCCTCGGCATCGGCGCCAATAGCGCTATCTTCGCGCTGGTCGACGCGACCTTGCTTCGCGCGCTTCCATTCCCTCACCCTGACCGCCTCGTGATGGTGTGGGAGCGACACGTCGCGTCGCCCCGGGACGGTGTGGCGCCGCTCAATCTCCTTGACTGGAACGAGCGAAATCGCACGTTCGATTCGATCTCCGGGTTCATTCCTGGCGTTGGCGGCATGGTCATGACCGGCGCGGACGGCACCGCCGAAACCGTTCCTCGCCAGTGGGCGCTCGCCGGAATCCTCGAAACGCTCGGCATCAAGGCGATCGTCGGTCGCACGTTCCTTCCGGCGGACGACACTCGGCGCGCCAACACCGTCGTGTTGAGTGAGGGCTTCTGGCGCACACGTTTCAACGGAGATCCAGGCGTCGTCGGGCGCGACATCCGGCTCGATGGGTCGCCCTATACAGTCGTCGGCGTCGTGCCGAAAGAGGCGCAGTTGCTCGGACGAACGAGCGTCTGGGCGCTGGTCCCAATCCAGGGTGCGCCGCCGGCCGCGCGACGCTCGTACTTTCTCCGGGCGATCGGACGCTTGGGACCCGGCGTGACGCTCGACGCCGCGAGGGCCGATATGACGGCCGTCGCCGCAGGGTTGGCGCGAGAGTTTCCAGCAACGAACAAAGGGCGTGGTGTCACGCTCGAACCGATGCACGATGCGGTCATCGGCAGCGAGCTGCGTCTCACGTCGATGCTGTTCCTCGGCGTCGTCGGCTTCGTGCTGCTCATCTGCTGCGCCAATGTCGCCAACCTGCTCTTGGCGCGCGCAACCGTGCGGACGCGTGAGCTGGCGATACGGTCGGCCTTGGGCGCCAGCCGGCAACGCCTCATCCGCCAGCTCCTCACCGAAAGCATGGTGCTCTCGACCATCGGGGGCGTGCTGGGAGCGGGGATAGGGGCGGCGATTCTGCACGTCGCGCCGTCGGTGATTCCGCAGGAGCTGCTGCCCGGTGCCGTCACGCTCACCTTCGATATGCGTGTCGTGGCGTTCTGCGGTGCGGCGACGCTCGTCGTCGGGCTCCTGTTTGGCCTCGCGCCCGCATGGCAGGCCACTGGACGCTCGTCCGCCCGGGAGATCGCTTCGAGCAGCCGCACGGTGACAGGCCGCGGCGGGAAGATCCGAAGCGTACTCGTTGCCGGCGAGGTGGCGACCGCCGTGGTGCTGCTCTTTGGCGCGGGCCTGTTGCTGCGCACGCTCTTGGCCGTGGAACACGTCGACAGAGGGTATCGTGCCGAGCGCGTGTTGACGATGATGGTCGATCCGCTTGGCGCGCGCTATCCGACGCCAGCGTCCCTGGTTCGGTTCTTCGAGGCCGTCGAGGCCGAGATCAGGGCCCTTCCCGGAGTGCGCAGCGCGGGCTGGGCCAGCACGCTGCCGCTCGGCCCCTCGGATGCGGGCGAGACGTCTTTCGAGATCGTCGGCGATCCGCCGCCGGAGGAAAGCCAACGTCCGACGGCCGACTACCAGATCGTAAGCCCCACGTACTTTCAGACCCTCGATCTTCCTCTCGCTGCTGGCCGGTCCTTCAACGACCGGGATACGCTTGATAGCGTTCCGGTCTGCATCGTGAACGAGGCGTTCGTCCGGCGTCACCTTCAGGGCCGATCGCCGGTCGGCGTGCGAGTAGCGCTCCCATCGGCAGGGCCTCCACAGGCCAGGCGACTCGTGAGGGAGATCGTTGGCGTCGCCCGTCAGGTGAAGGGGCGACCCGATGAAACAGACGACTTCGTCCAGATCTACGTGCCGATGGCTCAGGACCTCAGGGACGACATTTATCTCCTCGTCCGACCGACATCAGGGCCGGCCGAGGCGCTCGCGCCCTCGGTTCGTGCGGCAATCGGCCGCGTCGACAAGGCGCGCCTGGTGAGCGTCAGGCAGGTGATGACACTTGAAGACGTCGCAGGGGAAGCCACGGCACGTCATCGGTTCCGCGCGGTGCTGGTGATGACGTTTGCCGGCCTGGCGCTCCTTCTCGCGATGGTTGGAGTGTTCGGGATCCTCGCCTATTCCGTCCAACAGCGCCTCCGCGACTTCGGCGTGCGTAGGGCGCTTGGCGCTACGTCGCGTGACGTGCTCCGTCTCGTCGTTGGAAGTGCTGGCCGCGTCATCGCGGCCGGGGCGGTCATCGGATTGATTCTGTCGGCGGTTCTGGGTCGGCTGCTCACCAGCGTGCTGTTCGGCGTCCAGCCCTTGGACCCGGTCACGTTCGCGGCGGTGACGGTCGTGCTGGCGCTCACCGCCACCGTCGCAACGGCCGTTCCAGCCTGGCGTGCCACGCGTATCGATCCCGCGGCGGCGTTACGAGAGGAATGATCGCTCTACCGTGGATTTGAATTGATGACTCAGCGACGAGCTGGGCGACGGTGTTCGCGGTCCACCGGCCGCCCGGCCGAAGCTAATAAGGGTAATGCAGCGCTCAATCGAGGTAAAATAACCACTACATTACCTCTATTCGTGGCTCATGCCCTCATTTTCTCCACAGTACCTCAGCCGCCTGTCTTTTCCTGCTCCAGCGCTTGAGACCATCCGTCGGTTGGGCGAAGCCCGCGGCCGTCAGCAGTTGTTCGTGCGCCAATATCCGCAACAGCTTGATCGGCTTCGGACGCATGCCATGGTTGAATCAACCGAATCCTCCAGCCGAATCGAGGGTGTGAGCGCTGCACCAGGCCGTGTGGAGGATCTCGTTATGCATCACACCACACCGCGAGACAGGAGCGAACAGGAGATCGCGGGCTACCGCGACGCGCTTCAGTTGATTCACGAATCGCACGCCGACATGCCGTTCACCACGAACGTCGTACTGCAGCTGCATTCGGCGCTGTACCGCTATCTGCCGGAGCCCGGTGGTCGTTGGAAGCCAGCCGACAACGAGGTTGTGGAGCGAGACCCCGCTGGCCAAACTGTCCGTGTGCGCTTTACGCCTGTTCCCGCCGTTGCCACACCGCAGGCGATGGGGGACCTGACGAGCGATTTTCGTCGAGCTAGTGAGGACGCCCTAGCCGATCCGCTCGTGCTCGTTCCGTTGGCGATTCTCGACTTCTTGTGCGTCCATCCGTTTCGTGATGGCAATGGACGAATCGCGCGTCTGCTTTCACAGCTCCTGCTGTACCACGCGGAGTACCATGTGGGGCGCTACATCGGCCTGGAGCGCATCATCGAGCAGTCACGAGAGACGTACTACGAAGCACTCGAACGCAGCTCGCGGGGATGGCATGACGATCGGCACGATCCGCATCCTTGGATGCAGTACTTCTGGGGAACGCTCCTTCGTGCGTACAGCGAGTTCGAAGAACGCGTCGACGCTTTGAAGGGGTCGAAGACTGACCAAGTTCGGCAGGCCGTCTCGCGCCGAATCGGATCATTCACGATCTCCGGCCTGGAAGCCGACTGTCCTGGTGTGAGCCGAGATATGGTTCGACACGTGCTGCGTCAGATGAAGCAAGAGGGGGCCATTACGGTGGAGGGTCACGGGCGCGGTGCACGCTGGAGGCGGTCGTAACGCTCCTCGGGGCTACCGCCACGAGATCGATTTTGAGCGACAGACGCCGGGCGAAAGCCAAGGACGGCGGGTCCGCTTACGTGCGGACCTCGGCCGACAGGCCTCGGCCCACGTGGCTCACCTTGACATTCTAGGTGGACCGGCATATCCTTGACGCCTAGAATGTCTACTAATGCCGAGCAGGAGCGCCTCGAACTGCTCCAAGGCACGCTGGACCTGCTGATCCTCCGCACGTTGCGCCTGGGGCCCGCGCACGGTCACGCAATCGCCAAGGCCATCGAGCATGGCTCAGACGATGTGCTGCAGGTGCAGCAAGGCTCCCTCTATCCGGCACTGCATCGCTTGATCAGGCGTGGGTGGATCACGTTCGAAGACGGCACGTCGGAGAACAACCGGCGCGCTAAGTTCTATCGGCTGACGGCGAAAGGTCGACGGCAACTGGAGATCGAGACCGGTCGGTGGGAAGCCCTGGCGGGAGCCGTTGCCCGCATCCTCCGTCCCGCGCCGCAGGAGTGAAGGCGATGAATCGCGCGAAACGCGCACTGGACACCCTCGACGAGGACGTTCGCGAACACATCGAACGCGAAACCCAGGAGAACATCGACCGGGGCATGCCGCCGGAAGAGGCGCGTCGGCAGGCCCTGCTGAACTTCGGGAGCGTCGCGGTCGTCAAGGAGGATACGCGCGCCGTCTGAATCTCGCGCCGGCTCGAGGAGATGCGGCAAGACGTTCGCTATGCGTTCCGGACGTTGAGACGGAACCGCGCCGCAACCCTCGTCGGCATTCTCGTGATGGCGCTGGCGATTGGGGCGAACACCGCGGTGTTCAGCGTCGTCCATGCGGTGCTCCTCAACCCGCTGCCCTACGCCAACCCAGACCGCATCATCACACTGACCTACGCGTCCACCGGCGGTAACGCGGCCGGTGATCGATCGAGACAGGTGTCGGTCCCTGATTTCCTGGACTGGCAGGAGGACAGCACATCGTTCGACGCAATGGCGTACCACAGCGGCGACCGTACGTCGGTGACGGCTGCTTCGGCAGCCGAGTACGCGATGGTCGCGACGGTCACGGAGGAATTCTTCCGTGTCCTCGCCACGGCCCCTTCGAGTGGACGATCATTCACTCACGAAGAAGCTCGTGAGGGAGGCGCGGGCGCCGCGATAGTGTCCGACGGCTACGCCAAGCAGCAGTTCGGCGACCCTGCCCAGGCGGTCGGCCGCACCCTGCGTCTATTCAATCGGTCAGTGCCGATTGTCGGCGTGCTGCCGCCAACGTTCGACTACCCGCTCGACACCGATGTCTGGTTCACCGCCATCGGGAGCCGAGCTCAGCTTCACCGGCGCGGCAACAACTTTCGCGCAATTGCCCGGTTGAAGGCGGACGTACCGCTCGAACGAGCCCAGACTGAGCTGACCGCGATTTCTGAGCGCCTGGAGGCGCGGTACCCCGATACGAACAGGAACATCCGTGTTGTCGCCACACCACTGCAGCGAGAAATGGTCGGTGACGTCTCGTCGACGCTGTACCTGCTGCTTGGCGCCGTCACGTTCGTGTTGCTGATCGCCTGCGCCACGATGGCGACGCTGTTGCTGGCCAAGGCGACGTCCCGCGCCCCCGAGATCGCGATCCGAGCTGCGCTTGGCGCCGGTCGTGGGCGAATCGTCAGGCAATTGCTCGTCGAGGCCCTTGTGCAAGCGATGGCCGCAGCGGCCATCGGTGTAACACTGGCGCTCTGGGCCACGCGAGTACTCGTCGCCCTGTCGCCCCCTGATGTCCCGCGTATCGAGACGGTGGGGATCAATGGCAGCGTGCTGCTCTTCACGGTTGCGCTGTCCGTGGTCGTCAGCATTCTGTTCGGACTGCCGCCAGCGCTGCAGGCCTCGCGACGCGACGTCCACACACCGCTCCGGCAGGGGACCGGCAGGCTCACGGGAGGCGACAGCAGTCGCGCCCGAGAGGTGCTCGTGGTCGCGGAGATCGCGCTCGCAGTCGCTCTTGTCGCAACCGCCGCGCTGCTCGTCAAGAGTCTGATCGCACTCCAGCACGTACCGCTCGGGTTCGAGCCTGCGAACGTCGTCGTGATGGAAGCAACGGCACGACCAACGCAGTCCGACTGGGGAGACAGTCGCGCGTTCTTCCGGGCGTTGATCGCAGATATCAGGCAGCTTCCCGGCGTCGTCGCGGCAGGGGCGATGATGGGGCCGCCCGGACGTGTGGAGTCCGACAGCGGCTACTGGATCGATCGCATGCCGAAGGAGTCGGCGTTGAGCTCGGCACGCCCTGCCGCAATGAACGTGATTGCGCCCGGTACCTTCGACGTGCTTGGGATGCCCGTCGAGGAAGGGCGTGACTTCACGGACGGCGACATGGCGGGTAGACCCCTTGTCGTGATCGTCAACCGCGCGCTGGTGCGAGCGGCGTTTGGTGACCGTGATCCTCTGGGCCGCGTGATTGTCGCCGGATACGACTCCCTTGAGCCAATGACGATCGTCGGAGTGGTCGGCGACGTGCGGCAGTACGGTCCGGCGCGCGAGCCGCAGCCAGAGGTCTACATGCCGTATCTGCAGCATATGTACAACGGAGCGACGCTGCGCATCCTTGCGAAGAGCGCGACCGATCCATCCGCGGTTGGGGGGTCCATGCAGCGGAAGGCGCGCGAGCGCTCATCAGACGTGTCGGTTCGGTTGAGCTCCATGGACGCGCTCCTCGCGGATCATGTGGCAACCCCAAGGTTCCGAGCTTGGCTGCTGAGCCTCTTTGCGGTCGTAGCTCTTTGCCTTGCAATGACGGGCATCTATGGCGTGATGGCGTACGTGGCTGGTCAGCGATCGAAGGAGATCGGCATACGGATGGCGTTGGGTGCCAGTGCGGGCTCGGTATTGTGGCTGATGCTGGGCCGTGGCCTGAAGCTGACTGCCATCGGTCTGGGCCTGGGCGTGGTGGGCGCTCTCGCATCCTCGCGCGTCGTGAGTGGCATGCTCTTCGACGTCGTCCCGCGTGACACCGTGACATATGCAGGCGTGATCGTCGGGCTCGGTCTCCTGTCCCTCCTCGCCACATACGTGCCAGCGCGAAGAGCCACCCAGATCGATCCACTCCGGGTACTTCGCCAAGACTGAAGCGTCCTTGCCGGGCGTGAGTCGATCTAGGTCACCACCAAAGGTCGTCTATTTCAGACCGAGCTTCTGGCCGGCCGAGAGCAGTTCAATCGACTCGCGAATCCGCCTTTCCCGCGTCTCAGGTCGCTTGGCCATGTGAATCCACACGACGAAATCACGCCGGTACCTCGGGGCAAGCGCCTGAAAGTATTGCCAAGCTCTGAGGTTCGTCTTGAATGCTTTGGCAACGTACGCGGGCAGTTCCGGGATCGACGGCTTTGGCGCATAGCTGTTTCCCGTGGGCGCCGCCGCGTGCCCGGCGGCTGCAAGCAGACCAGCGGCCTTCAGTTCGTTCCAGCGTCTCCGGTTGATGTCCGACCACTTGCTCGTCGCCTTGCGCGGCGTGACTTTGATCGCGTAGCGATCGTCGTCCAGACGCTTGATGAGGCTGTCGACCCACCCGAAGCAGAGCGCCTCGCGCACGAGGTCTTCATAGGGCATCAACGTGACGCCGGTGTGTTGCTTATGGCGGACGAGCCAGATGCCGGGATTCGACGCGTGGTGCTTCGTGAGCCACTGCCGCCACTGTTTCCGTGTTCGGATGTCGAGCGTGATCAGAGTCCCCGCCATGGTGCCGGGTTCATGAAAGGAGGCGCCGAGCGAGCACGGTCCACACCGCGTAGGCGAGCCGCCGACGGTCGTGCCGCGCGATCCCCCTCGTCCAGAAGGCGCCCTCTACGATTTCACAGCCGGCGGGCACCTCTCCAGGCAGGAGTGGCTCCTTGTGCTCCGCCGCGTAGCCAGCGAGCACGTCCGGCGACGGGCACGCCGAGTTGAAGATCACGGCGTCGATTGGGCGTCCCAAGACCTCGGCAATGCGCGCGACCGCCTCACCCGCGCTGAAACCGCGCATACCGCTGCCTTCGGTGAGCAGGTTTGCCACCAGGACGAGCGGCACGTGACGCGCCGCCAGCGCTTCGCGCACGCCGCGCACGAGGAGCGTCGGCATCAGGCTCGTGTAGAAGCTGCCGGGCCCGATGATCACCGCGTCGAGCTCGCCGATTGCCCGCTCCGTCTCCCGATGGAGACTCACCGCCGGCTCGAGCCATACGCGCTTGACGTAGCGGCCGCGCGCCTGCCCCTCGTCGACCTCGACCTCCCCAGAGGTGATCGTTCCATCGGTGTACTCCGCACAGATGCTCGCGCGATCCGTGCTCACCGGCCACACGCGTCCTCGGCAGCCCAACACCGTGCGGAGGCCGTCGACGGCGGCGATGAAGTCTCCGCTGTACTGCTCCATCATCGAGAGCAACAGGTTGCCGCCAGTGTGCCCGCCGAGACGGTCGTGCTCGAGCGTCGGCAGCCGAGACAGCAGAACACGCCGCGCTTCCGGCTCGTTGCGCGCGAGCGCCAGCGTACACCGCAACACGTCGCCGGGTGGAAGCACGCCGAGCTCGTCTCTGAGGACGCCCGAGCTGCCGCCGCTGTCGAACATCGTCACAACCGCGCTGACACGCAGCCAAGGATTGCGCTTGAGACCACCTAGCAGCGAGGGAAGGCCTGTTCCCCCCCCGAAGCAGCCGACATGCAGCTCACGCAGACGCATGACCCGATTCTGGCCGACGCGGAGGGAAAAGGGAACCACCACGAAGGCCACGAAGCCCACGAAGAAGGAAATCGAAGGGCGTCCGGTACAATGGAGTCGATGCATGGCCCCTCGCTGCACCCACGGGTTCGCCGCGCCGTCGATGTCCTGGCGAGCGATCTCACCAATATCTTTGGCTCCAGAGTGCGCGTGCTGCTGGTGCACGGCGTGCATGCGCACACCGGCGACAGGCCCGCCACGCCCCCGCCGCAGCCGGTCGAAGCCCTCGCGCTGGTCGACCGCCTCGACTATCGGGACCTTGCGGCCTGCGCCGACCGGGCGGCCGCCTGGCGCGCGCGCAACCTCGCGATGCCGTTGCTGCTGCCGGAGACCGAGTTCCGCCGGTCGCTCGACGTGTTTCCGGTGGAGTACGGCGACATCATCGCCCATCACGTGGTCATCTCCGGCAGCGATCCTTTCGTAGGCCTACGGGCCCTTCCGGAGGATCTGCGCCGCGCGTGCGAAGTGGAAGTCAGGGGGCACGCCATTCACCTCCGCGAGGGCTTCCTCGAGTCGGGCGGCGATGCGGGACAGGTGGCCAGGCTGCTGGTCGCCTCCGCGCCGCCCTTTGCGAAGCTGCTGGGGACCCTCGCCCGGCTGGGTGGCGAGGAAGCGTCGGAGCCGGAGGCGCTGGCCCGTCATCTCGAAGCGGTGACCGGCCTCTCCGCATCGGTCGCGGAACGTGTGCTCGGGCTCGAACGCGACCCGCGACTCGCGCCAGACGAGGCGGTCCGTCTCTTCCCGCCCTATCTCGATCTCATGCAGGCGCTGACCCGTTTCGTCGACTCATGGTCAAACGCACACCCTCAGTAACCCGGCGCCGGTCCTCGACCCGTACGCGGAGGCGAAGCCGCGGGCTGCTCGTGGCCTTGGCCGTTCTCCTGCCGCTCGCGCCGACCGTCAGCCCACTCGGCCCAGGCGCGCTCGAGACCTCGCTTGCCGCGCAGAGCGATGACAACGAGTCTGCGCTCCCGGTGCTCACGCAGCCGGTCAACGACTTCGCGCAAGTCATCGACGCTCGAAGCGCGGGTGAGCTCGACGAGATCAGTCGCTCGTTACAGGAAGCGACAGGCGACGTCATCATCGTGGCCACGGTCCGCACGGCCAAACCGAGATTTGCCGGCGTCCGCGAGCTTGCCGTGGAGCTGTTCGAAAACCAGGGCCGAGGGATTGGCGACAAAGCGCGAGACACCGGGCTGCTCGTCGTGGTCGCCGTCGAAGATCGGGAGGTCTGGACCGAGGTCGGCTATGGGCTCGAGGGCGCCATCACCGACGGCTTTGCTGGCGAAACGGCCCGCCAGTACATGCTGCCGCACTTCAAGCAAGGTGCGTACGGCGCTGGCCTCGTGGCGGGGGTGGAGCGCTACGTCGGTCGCATCTCCGAAGAGCGCAAGGTCGACCTCGGCCGCAAGCCACGCACGAAGCCGCTGCCTACCGCCGGGGGACCTCGCATCCCATGGGTCCCTCTCGTCTTCTTCCTGCTGTTCTTCGTGAGCGGCCTGCTGCGACGAGGGCGCCACTCGCGGCGCGGCTACCACGGTGGCGGCGGGGTGGGACCCTGGAGCGGATGGCCAGGCGGGTTCGGTGGCGGCAGCTGGGGAGGCATGGGCGGCGGATTCGGCGGCGGCGGCTTCGGCGGTGGCGGAGGGTTTGGGGGCTTTGGCGGCGGCGCCAGCGGCGGCGGTGGCGGTGGCGGGCGCTGGTAACGGCACAGACGTGGGTTGGACCGCTTATGCGGTCCCGGCGCGCGGAGCGCGCCAAAACAAGCACTGGTCGAGGGGGGACGGCATGCACAGCTTGAAACAGACGATCGCGGTCTTGCTCGTCAGCGTGGCGATGATCGGTCTCTCGGGTTGCTCGTACAACCGGTTCGTTTCGGAACAGGAAGCCATCAAGGGCGCCTGGGGCGAGGTGCAGAACCAGCTCCAGCGTCGGAACGATCTCATTCCGAATCTCGTGGAAACGGTGAAGGGCTTCGCCGCGCAGGAGAAGTCGATCCTGCAAGCCATTGCCGATTCACGCGCGAAACTGGCGGGTGCGCGAACGCCGAGCGAGACGATCGCGGCTGCCAACGAGCAGAGCTCCGCCCTCTCGCGGCTCCTCGTCATCGTCGAGAACTACCCGCAGCTCAAGTCGGATCAGACGTTCATGCGGCTGATGGACGAGCTCTCCGGCACGGAGAACCGTATTGCGGTGGCACGCGGGCGTTACAACGAACAGGTGACCGCCTACAACCAGCTTCGCCGCAGGTTCCCTGCGAATCTCACCGCCCGCATGTTCGGGTTCGAAGAGTATCCGTACTTCGAAGCTCCAAAAGAGGCGCAGCAGGCCCCCAAGGTGAGCTTCTAAGCATAGGCGGCAGGTCGAGAC
>JBOGIN010001251.1:0-8823 GCA_050742275.1 Vicinamibacteraceae bacterium | reverse complement strand
CCCCCATCGTGGCCGAGCGGGCGATGTGGTGGGGTCCGACCGCGGCATCCTGGTACGAAAGCATGGCGTCGGTGGGATCGGTCGAACCAGGGACGGTCTGGGCCATCGGCGAGGCCTGGACCGGTGGACCAGCGGCGGAGGATGCCTATGTGCTGCTGGCCAATGCGGCGGTGGAGCCGGGCCAGGTGCGCGTGACGCTCGTGTATGACGATGGCATCACTCAAGCGCAGGACCTGACGGTCGCTGGCCAAGGGCGCACGACGCTGTTGCTCAGGGAGCTATTCTCGGCATCTGCTGACCGGCGCTTCAGCGTGTTGGTGGAAAGCCTCGGCGGCGAGGCCGCCGTGCCGATCGTCGTCGACGTGTCCCGGTACCAATCAACCGGCGGCCGCTTCGGCAATGCTGGGGGCTCGACGACGGCAACCAGGATCCAATAACGGCGAGGGCTCAGGTAGATTCCGCGTCGTGAGGGCGCTTGCCAAGAGACCGCTCCATGCGGTCGAGATGCGCGACGCGCCACAGCGAGGACGCGAGTGCTCGTAGGCGCCGCGACCGAGTGGGGCGGACGAGTGGCACCTCCACCTGTAGGGTCGTGCCGTTGGTCCCAGACCGAAGCGTCAAGCTGCCGCCGAGAGCCGCGGCGCGCGCACGCATGTTCGTCAAACCGTTGCCCCGGTGAATCATTGTTCGGCGCGCACGACCGTCATCATCGGCGTGACGTTCCCACGTGTCCGCCGACGAGGGCGTGCGAGCGTCGAAGCCCCGGCCATCGTCGCGCACCTCGACGTCCAGCTGGTGGCCACTCGTTGCTGCGGCGACGACGACGTGCTGCGCGCTAGCATGTTTGGCGACGTTCGTGAGCGCTTCCTTCAGGATCAGGTACAGCTGCCGCCGTTGTTCAGGGCTGAGGCCGATGGCCTCAGCGCCCACGGGGCCCTCGAAGCTCAACGCCGTGCCGTCCAGCACGTCGGCCGCATGCTCGCGCACGCGGAGCAGGAGGTCGCCGAGGTGGTCGCGGCGCGGGTCGATCGACCAGATGACATCGCTCATCGTGTCGACCAGACCGCGCGCGGTTTCCGCGAGGTCGTCCAGCCGACGCTCGACCTCGGGGGGCAGCGCCGTTTGCCGCTTGGCCACTTCGCTGACGATGGCCATGCGTGAGAGCGTGCCGCCGATGTCGTCGTGGAGGTCGGTGGCAATCCGCATGCGCATCCGCTCGACGGCGACCGCGCGTTCGAGCTTGAGGCGGTGGACGCCGTAGATCGCGAGGGCCGCCGTCGCGCCCGCGAGCAGGAGAAACCACCACCGCTGCCAGATCGGGGGCAGGATCACGAATGAGGCGACGGCTGGCGCGGCGCTCGCCGCACCAGGCGTCGATGACGTACGAACTTCGAAGCGATAGCGGCCTGGCCGCAGATTGCCGTAAGTGATGCTGCGCTCCGAACCGGGCTCGCTCCAACGCGTGTCGGCGCCGACCAGTCGATGCTGGTAACGAAGAAGCTCGCCGGTCGCCAGAGACGTCGATCCAAAGTCGATCTGCAGATGGTGCTCGCCCGGTCCGATCTCAACGCCGCCAACCTGCCGCTCGCCGAGGTCGGAGAGGGGCAGGTCCTGCCCGTCGACGCGCACGCGCATGATCCTCGCTAGCCGCACCGACTGCCCAACGTCCCTGTGTGGCACGAATCGCGTGACTTCACGCGTCGTCGCGAACCAGATGGCGCCCTCCGCATCGGCCAGGACCGCGTGAACACGTCCTGCCCCCAAGCCATCGTGGGCCGTGAAGTGTCTGATCTTGCCGGTATCCGGGTCGAGCTGGTCGAGCCCCGTGGCCGTCCCAAGATAGATCCGCCCGAAACGATCTTCTGCAATCGAGTACACGGTCTCGCTCGAGAGTCCCTCGTGGCGCGTGTACGTCGCGAATCGCGGTCGCCCGGCGCGTGGGTCGTCGAGCCGTGCCAGTCCGCCGTGGCTAGAGCCCACCCACAGTCGCCCGCGCCGATCGACGTGCAATGCCCGAATGGCGGGCCCCGGCACGCCATCGCCAACGCCGTACGCCGTGAGCCGCCGCGCGGCATATCGAACGAGACCGCCGTTCGTCAGGCCAAGCCATACCTGCCCGTGGTGATCTTCCGCGATGGCAAAGACGTCCGCATTTGGCGCGCCGGTTGCCGACCAATCGATCACATCGACCGCACGCGATGCCGGACGCTGGCGAAAGCACCGCTGCTCGCGTGGGCCGAGGCCGACGGTACAGCTCCACACGGCGCCGCTTCGCTCGACGAACACCACCGAGACTGCGCCCGTGCCCAGCGTGAGATCGGGATGCGTCGTGGCGAGGTGCGCCATCTGGACCGCAGGGAACCGGTACGCGCCTTGGTCAGTGGCCACCCACCAGCGACCGTGACGATCTTGCGCCACCGCTTGAGTCCAGCCCCACGCGACGGTGCGTTGCCTGCTGGGTCGCGAGATGGGAAGCCGCGCGCCGACGAAACGCTCGCCGTCGAAGCGGCTGATGCGATCGGCGAACACGTGATGGAGCGTCCCTGCTCGATCGAGGAAGAGGGTAGGCGCCCAGTCCTGCGTGAGCCCGTCTTCGGCGCCGTACCGCGTGAACCCGCCGCCAACGATTCGCACCAGGCCAACGTTCAAGGTCGACAGCCAGATGTTGTCGTCTCGGTCCGCCGTGACGGCGATCGCGCGGAAACTGAGCTCTTCGTGGTCTTCGAACGTGCGCAGCCGCGCGCGGGACCCGTCGAACGGCGGCACGATCTGCATCGGTCCGCGGTGCGACGCCATCCAGAGGGACCCGTCTTCTGACTGCGTCATGCTGGAAACAAGCGTGTCGACCAACCCAGACTCACCCGTGTAACAGAACTCTGCCTGCGGGACATCGGTGGATGCCAGCAGGCGACACACGCCGTAGCCGATCACCGAGATCCAGAGCCGACCCTCGACGTCGAGGAACACCGCGCGCACGTCGAAGGCCGCCGGTTCCGCGGTTCCAGGTCCCAGAAGGCCAGTGCCAGGGCCGAACCGGTCGACTCGGCCTGTCCGATCCCGGCGGAGCAATCCTGTCGTCGTGCCGACCCACAACGACCCGGTTTGGTCTTCGGCGAGCGACAGCACGGAGACACCGGGCACGACCCGCTCGAAGCGCCAATCGTTGCCCGCCGGCTGACGTCGATAAAGACCATCGATAGCACCGGCCCACAACGTGCCGTCCGCGGCCTCGACGAACGCGTAAACGCCCCATCTCTCAGCGTTCGAGGCCTGAGCCGGGAGATATGTGCGAAACCGCCGCCGGCCGGCAACGGTGGAACCGGTCGGGTCGCTCCTGACACGAGGATCGAAATGCGAAATGCCTTCGGTCGTGCCAATCCAGATGGTGCCGTCGCGTGTTTCAATCAGGTCGAGCACGACGCCATCTGGCAGTCCGGGCACGTTCGTGTAGCTCGTGAAGATCTGGCCGTCGAAGCGAGCGAGCCCCGCTGCCGTGCACACCCACAGAAATCCACGCGAATCGCGATAGGCACAGTCGACGCGATCGTTTGGCAGACCGTCCGTGGTCGTATACGTACGAATTGCTAGCCGCTCGGCGGAGGCCGGCGCCGACATCGCAGACGCGATGACTACCGCGAGCAACAGGGGGAGGAGGGCCATCTGCCTGCTCAGCACCTGCTCTATATCCTATACTCGGGCTATGGAAACGGGATTCAGGAATGGGGTCGGGGTGGCGTCTCCTGCCGGGTAGCCGAGTATCGTCTCCAATTTCAGTGTATAATCACGTGTTTGCGCGCTGCACCTCGGATTTCCCGCTGGAAATCTGACATGATGGCCGAGCGAATCGGGTCGTCGGTCAGAGCTCCCACCGCTAGGTTCCATCGCTCAAATTCACGCACCATTCCGGTGTGACGTCAGTTGTCTATCGTTGGCCTGCTGCGCGGTTAGGGAAACGCTCCAGGCAATTCAGGAGCATTCTCTATGCCATTTTCGACGCTCGGACTCTCGCCCGCTCTCTGCGCTCCGCTTGCGCGGCTGGGCTATACACGGCCGACACGCGTACAAGCGGAATCGATTCCGGTGGTCCTCCGCGGCAGCGATCTGCTGGCGCGCGCGCAGACAGGCACCGGCAAGACGGCGGCGTTCGCCTTGCCGATGATCGATCGCCTCGTCGTGCGCGGCCGGCGCCGGGCTGAGGCGCGCCAGTCGCGGGGCCTCGTCCTCGTGCCGACCCGCGAGCTCGCGCTTCAGGTGCACAAAGCGCTCACCATCTACGGCGCTTCCGTCAACCTCAGAGCCACGGCGATCTTTGGCGGCGTCCCGATGCGCGCGCAGGTGCAGGCCCTCCGGCGGGGCACCGACATCATCGTGGCAACGCCGGGCCGCCTCATCGACCACATCGAGCAACGCACCGTCGATCTCTCGGCGGTGGAGATCCTCACACTCGATGAAGCGGATCGCATGCTCGACATGGGCTTCTTGCCGCCGCTGCGTCGCGTGCTCGGAACGCTTCCGCGCGAGCGGCAGACGCTATTGCTCTCGGCCACATTCTCGAAAGAGGTCGTGCAGCTCTCGACTGAGTTCACCCGCGAGCCGGTGCGCGTGGATACGTCGGAAGCGCAGGTCGTGGCCCCTACGGTGACGCACCGCGCGCACCCCGTGCCAGACGGCCGCAAGGGCGACGTGCTCAGACACGTGCTGATGCAGCCGCCGGTCGGAAGAGCGCTCGTCTTCTGCAGGACCAAGCGGGGATCGAATCGTGTAGGCGAGGCGCTCGAACGGGCTGGCATGCGTGCGGCGGTCATCCACGGCAACAAGAGCCAAGCCGCTCGCAGCCGAGCGCTCCTCGACTTCAAGACAGGGCGCGTGACGGTGCTCGTGGCGACCGACGTTGCGGCACGCGGGCTCGACATCGTGCAACTGCCGCTTGTCGTCAACTATGATCTGCCGCTCGTGGCCTCCGACTACATCCACCGCGTGGGCCGAACGGGCAGGGCTGGGCTCGCCGGACGCGCGGTCTCCCTCGTGTCGTCCGCCGATCGGAGCTTGCTGCCCGACATTCAGCGGCTGCTGCCGTCGCCGATCGAGCAGGTCGTCGTGGAAGGGTTTGAGGTGACGCCGACGCGCGTATTGATAGCGGCGTCGAGGCATCAACGAGGCCCCGCGTTCAAACGGGGTGCGCACCCGGGCCCACGCGCCACCCGCGCGGGGACTGGGCGGCGGCTGGCGAGACCCTGACGTCCGGCGCTTGGACGTCGCTGGCCGCCCAGCCCTCGAGTTCCATCGGGGGTTGCGCCCCGCCAAAATCTCTGACTATAGTCAGAGAAATGGACCCAGCTACTGTTCAATGCGTTCGAAGCTTCAATCGGACGGTGACAGAGCGCCTGGCGTCCTGGGCGACCGATTCCTAGGGAGGGCGCGCCCTCTGGGCGAGGGTCGGCTGCTCTGGGAGATCGGGTCAGACGGGGCGGAGATTCGCGCCCTGCGCCACCGTCTCGGCCTGGATTCCTCGCTGCGATGACGCAGGTCGAGCGGCTGCTACAGGCGTCGATGGTGCGCTTCGCGATCGAAGATCCATCGACGCCCGATGCCAAGTGGTGCCTCGAACAGTATTTCGCCGAGATCGACGCGCGCTTGGACGAAGGCTTCGATCCGGCGCGAAGCCTCTTGCCCGACGCCCGCGAGCTGACGCCTCCGGCCGGCGCACTCCTCCTCGCGCGCCTGCGTGATCAGCCTGTCGGCTGCGGCGCGCTCAAGCTCCCTGCGAACGCGCCGCCATATTTGAAGAGGATGTGGATTGCTCCCGCGGCACGCGGGCTCGGCCTGGGCCGGAGGCTTCTCGCCGAGCTGGAGCAGCATGCAAAGAACGCGGGCGCCAGCATTGTTCGCCTCGAGACGAACCGGTCCTTGACGGAGGCGATTGCGCTCTACCGGAGCGCCGGATACGTGGAGGTCGAAGCCTTCAACGACGAGCCCTACGCGCACCACTGGTTCGAGAAGCGTCTCTCCTCGCCGTAACTTGCACGCACGATTCGCGCCGTTGGAGCCGACAGACCTCAGGGCACGAGCTTCTGCAGCTTCTCCTTGTCGGCCGCCGTCGGCGTGTGCGCGAGACCGAGGAGGACGCCGGCCAGCGTCTTCACACCCTCGGAGGCCGACTCGTCCTTCAGGAGGGCGTCGAGCCTTGGCTTGTCGTCGGGGCTCACCTTGTGCTCGAGATTCATCAGCGCCTGCGCCACGACGCGCTCCTGTTCCGTGGTTCCCTCGTTGCCGAGGATTCCCTGGAGCGCCTCCTTGTCGCCATCGCTCGGGAAGTGATTGAGCTTCAGGAGAACTCCGGCCATGGTCTGGACGGCTTGCGTTTCAGCCGCAGCCACCGTGTTGACGGAAAGCGCCAGGAACAGCAGCACGAGCAACGACGCCAGTGAGTACCGCATACCCCCCCTCCATGGATGCGACCGCCTGATCGGTAGGGGACGAGCATAGGGGTTCTGCTCAACGCACGTCAAGTAGCGCAGGCCTTTAGGCCTGCCAACGCGCGCCAGAATCTTGGCAGGCCTAAAGAGCCTGTGAAGAATTCAAGTGGGGGCCGCCTTTAGGCGCCTTTAGGCGGCCCATGACGGCGCGAGTTCGGGCCGTATCGGCCAAGTAGGTCCGCCTAAAGGCGGATCCCACGAATTTATTCACACGCTCTAAAGGCCTGCGCTACGGCTGGCGAACGGGCCAGCGATTCACATGACTTGTGGAATCAGGGCGAGGTTCCCCACAGCAGCGCCACTGGAAAGTCCTTCAGCGCTTCACCCGCGAAGATCCACGACTCCTGCGGATGGGTAACGAGGGGCACGTCCTGACCGGTGAGCACGTTTCGATAACGGAGCGAGGTGAGATCGGGCGGGAGCAGCACGCGGCTCGTGGCCCACGTCCCGATGCCGACGGGCCACGGCTCCAGCTCGTCCCACATCAACGAGGCCACGAACCGTGGCACCAGCGTGATGGCGACCTCCCCGTGTCGGCGTCGAGCGAACGCCACGAGATCGCTCGGCACGGTCACGTCGCAGGCGAGCGGGATGTATTCTCCCTCCAAGAAGAGGTCCTGGTGCGCGTGACGGAGGCGCAGGCCAATCAGCGTCAGCAGCAGCTTGATGCGCCCGTCGAGCCAGCTGTCGAGCAGCTCGGCGACGCGTGCCGTCCGTTCCGACGTCGGCAAGGCGTCGGCGGTCACGCGCGCCTCACTCGCTTCCCACGCCGCGACGCCGCTGGCGCCTCGCCCCTCGCCCCTCGCCCTTCGCACCTGGCTCCTCGCACCTGGCTCCTCGCCCCTCGCACTTGGTGCGGCCGCCACGGCAAGCGCATCCTCGTCATCGTCCGGCCGCAGCGCGGCATCACACGCCAGCGGCTCGACCTCGTCCAGCAGGCGGTGCCGCAGCGTGTAGTCGACTGACCGGCGATTGTCTGGATCGACGAGCGACAACTCCCACAGCTCCGTGCCTTGATAGAGATCCGACACGCCTGGCGAGGTGAGCCGGAGCAGGATCTGCGCAAGGGAGTTCACGGCGCCCACGCGCGCCAGCTTGTGGGCGAACGGCACGAAGGCGGGGAGAAAGCGGTGGGACGTCGACCCGGTGAGGACGCGATCGACGAACGTGGCCATGGCCTCGTCGTACGCCTGGTTCGGATTGATCCAGCTGGTATGCAGCTTGGCCTCGTGAATGGCCTTGAGCATGTACCCGCGCAGGCGCTCGACGAGCGGCGCGGGCGCTGGGCTCTCGGGACCGAGATCCGGCGGCCAGATGCCGAGCAGCACCTGATAGAAGCGGTACTCGTCGTTGCGCGACGGCGCCCAGTCGTTGTCGTAGTGGACGCGCGCGCCGCCCGTGATGCGCGTCCAGCGCGAGAGCTGCGTGCGCCACACGTCCGGGATCTCAGACAGCACGTTGATGCGCGCGCGCACGTCCTCACCGAGCTTCGTGTCGTGCGTCGCCGTGGTCAACATCTCGTAGGGCCAGGTGGCCAGGCGATGGAGATTCCTGGCGTGGAACTCGTCGGTCGTTCGCGACGGGCGCGCCGGATCCCCACCCACCTCGTTGACCGAGACGAGGATGTTGTAGCGGTAGAACGCGGTATCCTCGAGGCCCTTGGCCTGCACCGGTCCGGTGTACTGCTGAAACTTCATCGCAAACGTGATGCGCCGGGCGTAGTCCTCGTCGTCGACCGCCGCGAACAGCGGGCGCGATCGCTGGTCGTCCGGCGCGGCGAAGGGGAGATCTCCGTCACGCCCTGGAAGCAGCACCGCCCGCAGGAAATCGAACAGCGATCGCTCCATGGCGGGATTGTGGCGACGCGCTTCGGTGATCGCCCGGTCGATCATCTCCCGATCGCCCGACGTCCACCCGTCGTGGCTCACGTACGTGCGATAGACCGGGAAGCAGGCCACGACCTCGGTGAGCATCTCGCGCAGGCTGCTGAGCGTGAAGTCGCGCGATCGGCGGCTGCCTTGCGCGATGTGGCCGAGCGCGTGCACCAACACGTTCAGCTCGCTCGCCATCGTCGTTTCGATGATGAGCTTCTTGCTCTTGTAGGCCACCTCCGAGAAGGGGAAACTTCTGCCCGTGATGCGGACGTAGATGCGGCGCAGCGCACGGAAACCGTCGGGCTTGACGAACAGTCCGTTGACGTCGTTGAGGAAGTTGTAGCCGGTCGTGCCGTGCACCTGCCATTCGCGCGGGAGCGTCTCGTGATGAGACAGAATCTTCTCAGCGATCATCCAGATGGGACGCTCCGCGTCCGTCTGGCGTGGTCTGCCGTCGCTCGTCGCCGCTGGGC
>JBOGIN010001250.1:0-5205 GCA_050742275.1 Vicinamibacteraceae bacterium | reverse complement strand
ATCGACGTGCAGAGCACGACGTGCGGCTCGGTGAGCTCCGCCACGACGAATCTGCCCGACCGGCGCACGTCGAACGCCGGTCGGCTCACCAACGATTCCCAGTTCATCACGCGATGGTTCCCTTCATGACCGGCAAGCCGAGTTGATCCACGTGGCGAACGTGTGCATCAAACCAGTCGGCGAGCCTGGCATAAGATGCCTGCTTGCTGTCCTCGGACGGTGCCGCACCAAAGACTTCTTTGCACAGCGCCGCGTTCTCAAATGCGCCGTGCAGGTACGTGCCGATGACACGATTCCGTCTCACACCATCAGTCGACCCGTCACCGAGCGTGGCGAATCGTTCCACATCACCGGACTCGATCGGCGAGGTGCGCCCCGCATGAATGGCGTACGCCCCGAACGACGTGCCGCTCGGCGTGGTGGCCTGCACGACCTCCGTTCGCTTGTCCCGCGTGATAACGGTCTTGACAGGCAGCAGTGACAGGCCCTCGGTTGAGGCGGTGGACGATTCGACGGAGTCCGGATCAGCGACCTGGTGTCCGAGCATCTGGAAGCCTCCGCAGATCCCGATCACGCTCGCGCCCGCCGTGTGCTGTGCCTTGATCCACTCCGCGAGTCCGGTTCGCTGCAACCATGTCAGGTCGTCGATGGTGTTCTTCGTGCCTGGCACGATCACGAAGTCATAGCGGCTCGCGGGCGGCGCGTCGACCCAGTCCGCCCAGGTCAACAGGCGGAAGTCGGTGGCATTCGACAGGTGCGGAAGCCGGACAATCGCAATCCGTACGCCTGCCGGCGCTGTCGTGCGACGCCGGACGTCGAGCGCCAGCGAGTCCTCGGCATCGACGTGCACATCCCGCACAAACGGAAACACACCGAGACAGGGCGCAAGCGTCTTCTCCTCGAGGATGCGCACGCCTTCATCGAAGAGCGAGACGTCGCCCCGAAACTTGTTGACGGCGAAGCCCCGAAACAGTGCGCGCTCGTCCGGCGTCAGGAGTTGCATCGTTCCGACGAGAGAGCCGAACACGCCGCCGCGCTCGATGTCGGCCACCACAATCCAGGGGATACCGAGCGTCGTGACGAGTTCCAGATTGACCAGGTCGTGTTCGCGCAGATTCAGCTCGGACACGCTCCCAGCGCCTTCGACGACGACGACGTCGAAGCGACGCGCGAGGTCGGCGTACGCCGCCGTCACCACGGGCCGCAGTTCGTTGGCTGCCGCGTAGTACTCGCGCGCCGCCAGCGTTCTCCAGACACGGCCGTTGACGACCACCTGACTCCGGCCGTTCCCGGTCGGCTTCAGCAGGATCGGGTTCATCGCCGGTTCCGGTTCCAGGCCACATGCCTCGGCCTGTGCCACCTGCGCGCGCCCGATCTCGCCGCCTGCCTTGCAGGGATACGAGTTGTTGGACATGTTCTGCGCCTTGAAGGGCGCGACCGAGACGCCTCGCCGACGCAGCCACGCGCAGATGGCCGTGGCCATCCAGCTCTTGCCCGCGTTCGACGACGTGCCACCGACGAAGAGCGCGCGGGCATCAGCCATGGCCACCGACCTTCCCCTGACGCTCCAACTGGGTTTTCATCCACTCGCGATTGCGGGCGAGGCGGTCCTCGTCGGACACCAGCGGGCAACTGGCGCAGAGATCCCCCTGCGGAAGCAGGTAGTACCGACAGCAACTCGCGCGTCGCTGGTAGAGATGCGTCGCGGGCCCGTACGTCACCGCGTGCATGCGTGGCTGCGTCGCTGAGACGACGTCGCCCCCGCGGAAGAACGCTTCGATGACCGGTCGCACGCCCCGGTGATCGTCAGGCGTCGTGCAGAGGCCAATGAACTGGGAGGCCCACGACGAGGTGAGCATGCCCCACGTGCCCTTCCGTGCGAATCCCGACCACTCATACAGCGCGTCGACGACGGGTTCGGCCTGTGACACGAGCGCGTGTCGCAGCGTCCCAATCAATCGTGCGTCGTCGGACACGGTGGTCAATGACGGATGGGGCGCACGCGAGTCGCCCGCCACGACAGTGCCTCGCGGACGGTAGATGGCGGTGCGCTCGAAGAACGTGGACTCCTTGAACTTGAACGACACGTTGTCGAGGCCGATGTCGGGCACGCACCGATGCCGCAGGTAGGGCGCGATGGCCATCGCCGATGCCCATCCGAACCGCAACGCAAACGACGCGGCCACAGTGCGGCGATCCTCTGTGTGGGCCCTCTGCGCGATACGCACGAGCAGGTGGTGGAATGGGCCGCGCCACGCATCGAACAGGTCTGCGCCCGCGATCCACCCAGGGCCGTCCGGACGGCCGATCTCGACGTTCCAGCTCGTGTTCAGCGCCCGCAGGGCCACGAACGCCTGCTCGACCGGTGATGGGGCCGTCACCGTGGCCCTCCCACAATCGTCAGCACCTGCGAGGGGTTGAGATCCGTGAGCCGCGCATAGTTCCCGCGCAGAGCCTCGGCGAGCTCACGCGGCCGTCCGGTGGCGGTCCGCGCATCCTCGGTGTCGATGACGAGGGCCGCGCATCCAAGCGCCCGCGCGGCACGCTGCGCGTCTCCCCACGCGTCCTCCGTTCGGCTCGGCACGTTCGCGCGGCCGTCGGTGATCACGATGGCCAGGGCTCCGTCGGTCACGTATCCGGCGGCGAGTTCGAGTCCGTGCGCGAGTGGTGTCCGTCCGCCGGTCGGCAGGTACTCCAGTGCCCGCTCGGCGTCCTCGCGTGAAGACGTCGGCTCGACCAGCACCTCGGCCTGTGCGCCGCGACAGCCAATGACGACGATCTCGTCGTGGCGCCCCTGCGAGGCGCCGAGCAGACCACTTGCAACGCCCTTGACGAGACGCATCCGGTCCGTGACCGCGTGCGACCCACTGGAGTCGACGACGAGAATGAACCGCGTGGCGCTGCGCGGCGCTCGTACCCGCTCATGGAGATCACGCACGTCCACGGTCGTGGTGCCTGTGCGCGCAATCGCATGCACTACGCTCGACCGCACGTCCAACTCCCGGGGTTCCTCGGCCGGACGAGTCGCGACGACAGGCCCCACACGCGGGCCGTCATCTCCTCGGGCGCCAGCCACATGGGTAGACGCCTGCTGCACGACCAGTCGCGGCGCCGCTTGCGGCGTCGGCTGAAACACGCGTTCGCTTGACGCTGCATTGCCTGATTCCGGGCTTGACTCGGGCTCGCTGAGCTCGCGGGACGGCGGTGGCGGCGGAGGACCGGGAGGGTGTGGCGTCGGCGGTCGCCTGCCGTGTGGCATGCGGTGCGTCAGGGCCAACGGAAGGACGACGTCAATGTGATCCTTAGTTACCTCATTCGCACCGAGCAACGCCGCGTAGGCTCGGCTGGCGCGGATGACGGCCAGGTCAGCTCGCAGGGAACGCACGCCCTCTTCGGCAATGCGTCCCGCAACGTGCCGCAGCAGTGAGGGCGACACGGCGGTCTCGGTCATGCGGGCTCGCGCCGTGGCTAGGCGAGCGGCCAGCGACGATTGCTCTTCCTCCCACTGCGCGCGAAACGCGGCGCGGTCCGCGTCGTACGACAGCCGGCGCGCGAGCACGTCGGCGCGGACGACCGGCTCCATCGGTGCGTCAACGTCGACAACCAGCCCGAATCGATCGAGCAGCTGCGGACGGAGCGCCCCTTCCTCGGGGTTCATCGAACCCAGCAGTACGAATTCGGCCGGCTGCGACACGCTGAAGCCTTCGCGTTCGACGACGAGCATGCCGCTGGCGGCCGCGTCGAGCAGCGCGTCCGCAAGGTGATCGGCCAGCAGGTTCACTTCGTCGATGTACAGGACACCGCCGTGGGCACGGGCCACGAGGCCAGGCTTGAGTGCCGGGTCGCCCTTGAGCGCGCGCTCGACGTCGAGACCACCCAGCAGGCGATCCTCAGTGGCGCCGATGGGCAGGTTCACATATGGCGCCCCCGGCCGCAGCAGCTCGGCAAGGCCGCGGGCCACGGTGCTCTTGCCCGCACCCTTGTCGCCGCGAATCAACACACTCAGCCGGGAATCGATGGCCGACAGTTCGAGCGCCAACTTCAAGGTGTCGAGCCCGACCAGTGCGGCGAACGGGAAGACGTCGGTCACGACCGCACCCGCACGCGCTCACCACGCGCTTCCACGAATGATTCGGCCTTCAGGCGAACGTCGCGCAACGCGTCCAGCGTGGCCTCGTCAGCGTTCTTCCACATCTGCCGCTCGGCGGCTTCCAGGAGCCGGTCGGCAATCGCATGGAGGGCCCAGGGATTCGACCGCTCGAGAAACGCCTGCACCTCGGGCGACAGGGCGTACTCAGCGGCGATGCCCTCATAGACGAAGTCCGGCGCGACGTGCGCTGTCGCGTCGAACCCGAACACATAGTCCACGGTCGCGGCCAGCTCGAGCCCACCTTTGTAGCCGTGACGTTGAATACTCTCCAGCCACTTCGGGTTCACGACACGCGAGCGATACACACGGAGTGCTTCCTCGCGAAGATCCCGCACCTTCGCCAGGTCGGGTCGCGAGCTGTCGCCGAAGTACATCTTCGGCTGGCGCCCCGTGAGCGAGCGGACCGACGCAATCATCCCGCCGTGAAACTGGTAGTAGTCATCCGAGTCGAAGATGTCGTGCTCGCGATTGTCCTGGTTGTGGACGGCCACTTCGATCGTGCGCAGGCGATCGACGAAGACATCGCGCGCGTCCACGCCATCGGCGGCGCGCCCGTAGGCGTACCCGCCCCACTCGACGAAGACCGTCGCGAAGTCGCGCTCGTCCTGCCAGTGCCGTGTCTCGATCAGTTGCTGGATGCCCGCGCCGTAGCTGCCGGGCTTGGCGCCGAATATGCGATAGCGGGCGCGTGCTTCCACGTCCTCCAGCGCGGCGTCGGTTGGCCGCTCCAGCTCGGCGAGGTAGTGCTTCCGAGGGTAGTTCTCGTCCGGCGGTTCGTCGAGCGCCACCACCATCTCGACGGCGCGATCGACGAGGGCGATGAGATGCGGGAACGCATCGCGAAAGAAGCCGCTGATGCGGAGCGTGACGTCGATCCGTGGCCGCCCGAGACGATCGGGCGGGACAACCGCCAGCCCCTGAATGCGCCGTGATTGCGGATCCCAGACGGGTTCGACGCCGAGCAGCGCGAGCACCTCGGCGATATCGTCGCCCTGCGTCCGCATCTGCGCGGTGCCCCACGCCCCGAGGCCGATCATCTCCGGATAGCGCCCCTC
>JBOGIN010001249.1:0-8484 GCA_050742275.1 Vicinamibacteraceae bacterium | reverse complement strand
GGGTAGCCCGGGGCAAACGAGATGACGTCCGGGCGCTGCGCCGCCATCACGCCCATTTGCCGGATGGCCGACTGCACGAGCGCCTCGCCCGCGCGCGAGAGGAACCGGTCGTACTCCATCAAGCCGGCCGTTCGAATGAGAGCGTGTTCGGCGTTGCTCGGGCCGGCACGTCGCGGCGCCGCGCCTGGTAGATGGAGAGGTACGAGGTGAACGCCGTCAGGCCGAGGTATTGAAACACGAGGCCGCGCAGCAGCCAGGTCAGGATCTGGAGCGGAAGGACGGTCAGCCCCAGGAACGGCACGAAGGAGATGAGGCTCAGGCCGGCGGTCGCCAAGGCGGAGGCGATTGTGGCCAGCAGCACGAGCACCACCGTGATGACGAACACCCCACCCACGCGCCAGAAGCGTTCGCGCACGAACGCCAGCATCTCGCCGAACGCGCGGCGCACGCCGCAGGCCTCGACGACAAGCACCATCTGCAGCAGCAAGTACGTGACGTTGACGAGCGTGATTGCCGTGACCAGACACGCCGAGCAGACGGCCAACACGAACGGCCACACGGCGGTCCAGTCCTGACCGATGACGAGAAAGTACCCGACGGCGAGGGCGAGGAGGTAGACACCCCCCAGGAGCGCGTAGGCGGCGAACAGACAGATCCCAAGGCGCAGAAAACGTGGAAAGAGCCGCCGACACCCCTCGAGGAACAGCGGCACCTCCGCCCGACCGAGATGGCGGAGCACGGCCGCCCGCACGGCCAGCCGTTCGACCGGGCCCGCGCCTGCTTCCGAGGCCACCAGGACGCTGAGCGTTCCACCCTTGATGAGAAACATCAGCGTGGATCCCCCGACGATCGTGATGAGAAGCGCGATGACGAAGCTGGTCAGCGCCGCGGGGTGGGATCGCAACGCCTCGAGCAGTGCGCCGATACTGTTGCGGAGATCCCATTGCCACAGCTCGTCCACGTCACGGCGGAGCGCCAGCGCGACGAGGAACACACCGCCGATGACCGGCACCGCGACCAAGAGCTTGAACGTGGATTCGGCGACGAACTGCACGAGCAGAAGCGGCCAGTTCGCGGCGGTGACCAAGGCGCCACGCTTGAGCGGCGCCTTCAGGGTCGGAAGGTGACTCATGCAGCAGAGGGCGACCGCGTGTCCACCCGTCTCGCAGTATAGCACCCGCTCGTTCGCCGCGGGGTACACTGCTGTATGCGAACGTGGACGCGCCTGCCGGATTGGAAGATCGTCGAATGACGCGTCGCCCGCCCGTCGGACGCGGCGGTGGCCCGCCATCCTGGTGGAAGGTGCTGCTCGCGGGAGGAGCCTGCGCGCTGATCGCGCTGCTCGCTGGTCTCGTCTGGGAAACGTGGCGTCTCGGCCGGACACCGGAAGCCGCGGCGGCCCGCGTGGAGCGCGCCGTGCGGAACGAAATGGCCGCCCGCATGGCGGCGCTCGAGCGCCTCGTCTCGGCGCTCGTCGCCGACTCGCGCGTCGCTCGAGCCCTCGACCGGCGCACGCCCGATAGCCACACGCTCTTTGCGCTTGCCGCGCTCCCGGGCCATCGATCCGACATCCAGGGACTGGCAGTCACGATCTACGATGCGCGCGGCGAGGTGATGGCGTGGAGCGGCCGGCCGTCGGCGGAGATCGATCTCCGCCTCACGGCGCCAGACGAAGAAACGGGTCTCCGGGTTGCGCGCGGCACGCTCGGCTGGCGGCTCGTGGATATCGCCCCGATCGAGCGGTCGACGTCCGGGCAGAAAGCCATCAGGCTGGGAACCGTTGTCGCGGAGAGCAGTCTGTCTCCGCCCGACTCGGCCTACGATGGCGGCGAGATCTCCTTTCCGCTCTCCACGACGCTTGCGCCGGTCTCGATGACACCCATTCGGCTCGTCACGCCAACGCGCGGCGCCGGCGGCGAAGCGGTGGTCATCCGTGCGCCGAGTGGCCGGGCCTTGCTGCAGGCGGATGTGTCCCCTGGTGAGCTGGCGCGCCTGCGCGCCGACGGCCGCCGCCGGATCCGCGCGGTCGTCTTCGCCATCCTCGGCGTCACGGCGCTGCTGGTCGCGGCGGTGTGCGCCGTGTCTCGCCGCCGGGTCCGCGCGCTCGGACGCTATCTCGCGCTGACCGGCGCCGCGCTCGCAGCGCTCATTGGCGCGCGGCTCCTGTTTCGGGTGGCGCTGGTCCCCGATACGTCGGTTGGTGGCCTGCTGTCGTCTGCGACGTACGCATCATCATGGCTTGGCTGGATTCACCGCGTCCCGCTCGACCTGTTCATCTCCGGCGGCATTCTCGTCTCCGCCTTGGCGCTCTTCGTCGATCCGGTGCGGCGGGTCACCGTCATCAGCCGATCCGTGCGCATCTCGCCGCTCAGCACGCGCGGCGCGCTCGTGCGCTTTGCCTGTTGGCAGCTCCTGGGTGGATCGGCTGCGGCGTTCGCCGTGGCGGCAATGGTGCGTCTCGTCTACGACACCATCGGCGGGAGCGACATCGACTGGCTGAGGCTCTCGCTCTCGCCGTGGGCGCCCGCGCGCCTCGCGCTGGTGTTCGGCTTGATCTTGTTCGAGGCGGCGGCGGTGTGGTCCGGTGTCATCGCGCTGCGCCTCACGTTGGCGCGGTGGCGCCTGGAGCGGCGGCGGTGGAGCCTGCGGCTGCTCGTCCCGCTGTTGTGGCTGCTGCCGGCGATCGTGTGGGTGACGATCTCGAGCCTGCGCGGCGGAGACGTCTCCCCGTTCGCGGTCATGCTGTCGCTGGCCGCCAGCGCGGCGGCAGCCTGGATGACCGCTCGCGGCATCGCCTGGTATCGCCACGGCTCGCCGACCACGCGGCTCGTGGGGCTCTTCCTCGCCCTGCTCGTGCCGTCGTTCCTCCTCTATCCGGTGATGTTCCACGAGGCCGACCATGACAAGCGCCGGCTGATCGAGAACGATTATGCAAGGCAAGCCCTGAGGCGCACCGAGGATCTCCAGCAGCGGCTCTTCGACTCGCTCGACCAGATCGATGCGATCACCACGTTGGGGCCGACGCTGGCCGGCCTGGTCGCGGCAAATCAGCGTCAAGAGCAGCCCTCCACCGATCATGCGTATCTGGTGTGGGGGAAGACGGCGCTCGCACACTTCGGGCTGACCTCCTCGATTGCCCTCCACGCGCCGCCGCCCAACGGCCGGCTGCTCAGCCGGTTTGCCTTCAACCTGCCGGAGTACGCCGGCACGGTGCCGCTCTTCCAGCGAACGTCGTGCACCTGGGACTACTACTCCGAGGCTTCCAGGTTCGGGGCCGAAGAGCGGAAATTGCTGCATGCCGAGCGCGCCGTCTGCGTGCCTGGTCCGTCGGGCAAGCCGCGCATCGTGGGGGGAATCTCCATCCAGGCGAGCATCGACTACGAAACGCTCCCGTTCCTCTCGCCCCAGAATCCCTACTACGGGCTGTTCCGCGGCCAGGGTGCGCCGGAGGCGAGCGAGCAGCGCCGGCAGGAGCAAGACGTGGCGCTCGTCGCCTACGGGTGGGGCCGGACGCCTGTCTACTCGTCCTTGCGCCGCCCCTGGCCGCTGACCGGAGAGACGTTCCAGCGCGCCTATCGCCCGGCACGCGATCCGTTTTGGACCCGGCTCTCGAGCGGCGAGACCCTCTACCACGTGTACGTGGTCAACAATCGCTTCGCCATCTTCATGGTGGGCTACCCGGTCGTGCGTCCGATCGGCCACCTGATGCACCTGGCGGAGTTGGTGACGCTCGCCGGCACGCTGTATCTGCTCGTGCTCCTCGCCGGGTACGTCATTGCCTGGCTGGGCCGCGAATCGCAGCCGGCGCACGCGCTCGTGCGCGAAGTGCGAACGAGCTTTGCACGCAAGCTGTTTCTCGCGTTCGTGGCCGCGGCGGTGATCCCGGTCGTGATCCTCGCGATCCTCGTGCGGGCATTCGTTGCGACGCGGCTGCGCGCAGACGTCGAAGAGGAGGCTGCACGAACGGCGGCCGTGGCGCGGCGCGTCATCGAGGAGGCCATTGCCGGCCAGCGGGAGGACCCGCGCGCCGATGTCCTCCTGACGGACGATGAGGTGCTCGGGATCAGCCGGGTGATTCAGCAGGACGTCAACATCTTCGAAGGGCCGTCACTCATGGCGACGAGCCAGCGCGACCTCTATGCGTCCAGGCTGCTCTCGACGCGAACCCACGACGTGGTGTACCGCGCCATCGTCCTGCAGCAGCTCCCGAACCTCGTCGCCGAGGATCAGATTGGCGCAATGCGCTATCAGTTGGCCGCCGTGCCGGTCAACTTGCCGGGGCACGACGAGGCCATTCTCACCGTGCCGCTCGCCTCGCGCCAGCGCGAGATCGAGCAGGAGATCGACGAGCTGGATCGAGGCGTGCATCTCGGGGCCATCCTGTTCATTCTGTTCGGCGCCGGCATCGGCTATTCGATGGCGCACCGCATTGCCGATCCGGTCGAGCGGCTCACGCGGGCCAGCCGGCGCATTGCCGCGGGAGACCTCGACGCGCGTGTCATGGCGCGGACGGCGGACGAGCTCCAGCGGCTCGTGGAGGCGTTCAACTCGATGGCGGCAGACCTGGCACGACAGCGCGATCAACTCGCGCGGACGGAGCGCCTGGAGGCCTGGGCGCAGATGGCCCGCCAGGTGGCGCACGACATCAAGAATCCGCTGACGCCAATTCAGCTCGCAGCCGAGCACTTGCTGCGCGTGCACCGCGATCGGGGACAGCCGCTTTCGCCCATTCTCGAAGGATGTCTGGAAACGGTCCTGTCTCAGGTCCGCGTGCTCCGCCAGATCGCCGCCGAGTTCGCGAGCTTTGCCGCGTCTCCCACGGCGCGCCCGCAGCCGACGCCCATTGCGGACGTGATCGAAGAGGTGATTGGGCCGTATCGCGTAGGGTTGACGGAGCGGGTGCAGCTCGACGTCGACGTCCAGGGCGACCTGCCACTGCTCGCCATCGACCGCATGCTCCTGGGCCGCGCGATGATCAACATCATGGAGAACGCCATCCACGCCATGCCGGGGGGAGGGACGCTGACCGTCGACGCCGTGCAGGCCCGCGATGAGGTGTACGTGTCGTTCAAGGATACCGGCGTCGGCATGGACGAGGATGCGCTCGATCGGGTCTTCGAGCCGTACTTCTCCAACAAAGCCGCGGGAACCGGTCTCGGACTCTCCATCGCCCGTCGGAACGTGGAGATGCACGGCGGCACCGTGAGGATCGAGAGCCGGAAAGGCGAGGGCACGAAGGTGACGATGGTGCTCCCTGTCAAATAGAAGGGGTCAGGGAACAGGCGTCAGGGGCCAGTAGGCGTCAGCCGCCAGGCCTCAGGAACCTGACGGGCCGACAGCTGACACCTACGACCTGATCCCTGCTGACCCCTGACGCCTGACCCCTGACGCCTGCTGATCCCTGGCCCCTTGCCCCTCGGCCCCCGCCCCTTCTTCATGAGCGTGCGCCGTCGGCTCCGGCCTGCGACGCAGCCGCGTCCAGGCGTAACCGACGAGACCGGACAACAGATACGTGTAGGCCATGAGGACGAGCGTGCCGCGCGGCTCCGCGGCGATGGCGGCAATCATCAAGGCGAGGAAGATGAGATTGCGGTAGGAGCGCCGCTTTCCGAGGTCGAACGTTTTGAAGCTGCGATACCGGATGGTGCTCACCATGAGGAGCGCCGGCACCAGCAGCAACGGCAGCGCCAACACGCCGTGCCAGGCGGTAAGGCCGTACGGCCAGGCGAACACGGTGGCCGCGACCACCCCGGCGGCTGGCGGGCAGGGCATCCCGACGAAATAGCGCTTGTCCGGATTGGCGGAGCTCTGGATATTGAAGCGCGCCAGGCGGATGGCCACCGCGGACACGTAGATGAAGCCGGTGACCCAGCCGATCCGTCCCATGGGTGTCAGGCCCCACGTCAGCGCGAGGACGGCGGGTGCGACACCGAAGGAGATCACGTCGGCCAGCGAATCGAACTGCAGACCAAAGGCGCTCGAGGTCTTCGTGAGCCGGGCAATGCGGCCGTCGAGCATGTCGAGCACCATGGCCACGCCGATGAAGGGCGCCGCGGTGACGTACTCGCCGCGCATCGCGTAGATGATGCACGCATAGCCACAGAACATGTTCGCGAGCGTGAACAGGCTCGGCAGGAGGTAGGTGCCGCGCCGGAAACGGCGCGACCCAGGCTGTCGTCGCTGGAGAACGGTCAACACGTCATATCCACCGCGCCACGATGCTCTCGCCGGCGCGCACGCGATCGCCGGGGCGCACCTCCAGTCTGCACGCTGACGGCACGAACAGGTCCATCCTGGAGCCGAACTTCATGAGCCCGAACCGCTCACCGGTCTCCAGCCGATCGCCGACCTGGACCCGGCAGACGAGCCGACGCGCCAGGACGCCGACGACCTGCTGGAACACCACCGTTCGATCGTCCCGGCGAACCCACAGCATATTGCGCACGTTCTCGCGAGCCGCGTCAGCATTGTACGCTGCCAGGAACCGTCCGGGCGTAAAGGCCGTGCGCACCAGCTCGCCGCCGTACGGCACGCGGTTGATATGAACGTCGAGCGGCGAGAGGAACACGCTGATTTGCTGCCAGTCCCCCGGCGGCGCCGCCGCGGCGTCGCACGGCCCGGCGACCATCACCCGCCCGTCGGCTGGCGCAACCACCACGTTTGGATCGTCCGGCGGAACGCGGTCTGGATCGCGGAAGAAGAACGCCATGAACCCGGCCAGCCCGACGAATGGCACAGCCCAGCCGGGGCGGCGCGCGAGCGCGCAGGCGACGGCAGGGATGAGGGTGGCTACCACGAACGGTGTACCAGCACGATCAATGTGCATGAGTCAAGGATAGGACATGAAGGGGCCGACCGTCCGGGAGGTATAGCCGGGGCACGGCAGCCCGTGCCCCGGTTGGAGGCTCACCGCTGGGATGGCGAGCTCGTTAGGTTGGAAGAAGCCGCTGTCGAGGGAGGTATTGCCACGTCCGCATGGTGGCGCAGGAGCTCTTCCATGCGGTCTTTGAGCTGCAATTTCTGCTTCTTGAGCCGGATTTCCTCGAGCTGGTCGCTTTCGGAGAGATGTGGTTTATCCGCCATCTCGACGATTTGGACGTCCAGCTCGTGGTGCCGCTCCCAGAGCTCCCGAAACTCCGTGTTCGTCCTGAGCAGGTGCTCACGCAGCTCGTGTGAGGCTGTTGACATGCTTCGCCTCCTCTCTTGACCGAGGGTCCAGGATGGGAATCGTGTGATGGTCGAAGGGACTGTACCATCAGTGTTCAGGGCTTGCAATCCCCAGCGCAGCAGCGCGTCGCTGGGCTGTCATTGGCTACGCCCCGCTCTCTGTTCAGACGCGCCGAGCGGACATCTGGACGCCGTCGGCGCACGGGGCGGTATGTCATACCAGAGAATGAGCGCATCTTCGCACGGCTGGGTATAGTAGCCGCGCCGGACGCCGGACTCTACGAAGCCCAAGCTCTCGTACAGCCGTCGTGCCGCCTCGTTCGATGCGCGCACCTCGAGCGTCGCTCGCCGCGCGCCGCGCCGCCACGCCTCGGCAATCACGTGCGCCATCAGCGCGCGCCCGATGCCCCGCTCCCGCAGCGCCGGGTCGACGGCCACGTGATTGATGTGCAGCTCGTCGAACAGGAGCCACACGCAGCAGTAGCCGCAGACGGGAGCCGCCCGACCCGCGCGCACGACGTAGACCGCGGACACATCGGAGCCGGTCAGCTCCCACTCGAACATCTCACGGGTCCACGGGTTGGTGAACGCCGCCTGTTCGAGCGCGAGCACTTCCTCGAGATCGCGCTCTGCCACGAGGGGCTCGACGAGCCATCCGTTCACGCGCGGCTCCCCGGAAGCGAGGTCATCCGATCGCGGGCGAGCTCGGCGTCTGGCCGGCGCACATAGGTGGGCACGATCGCGTGCGGCGGGACGGCGAGGTCGGGAAGCGCGGCAGCGAGCGTGGCGAGGACGCCGGCGAGCGCTGGCGGCGCCTGAAGCTCCACGGCATCGCCGAATTGCTGGCGAAGCGGCTCCGCGAGCTCCCCTGTTGCGTCGCCCATCAAGAACAGGCGGGCGGAGGATGGTGCGACCGACCGCCAACGTGCCGCCACCTCGCCTGGCGCACCGACCGACGCGTCTTCAATGGCAACCAGTCCCACACGAGCCATGATGGTGGCGTCGAGGGGCGACAAGCTCAGGGTCGCCCCGAGCGCAGTCGAGGGGTGAGTGGAGTCGAAGGGGCGGTAGAGCGCCGTGAAGACCTCGCCGCGTGTTGCGTGCATCCATGCACCAACGAGTGGCGGCTGCCCGGCAGACGAGGCCGCAGCCTGCCTGGCGGCGACGGCGAGCAGGAGAAGCGTGGAGGCGGCAAACACCTGCCGATGTCCGACGAGCGCCAATCCCTGAATGGTGGCGATGCCAACGCGCAGCCCGGTGAAGCCGCCGGGGCCGGACACGACGGCGAAGCGATCGACGTCGGCGGGCGTGTAGTGG
>JBOGIN010001248.1:0-4222 GCA_050742275.1 Vicinamibacteraceae bacterium | reverse complement strand
GCCTGGAGCGCCTCGTGCGCTCGAGGAGGGACCCATGTCTCGCACTCCGTCTTGCGAGCGGCCGGCGGGCTCGCTCTCCCCGCTCCTCGTCCGTCTCATTCACGCGGCCCAGCAGGCCGCCGACACGGGCCTCGCCGCCGAACGGCGTGGGCACGCCAAGCTGCTCGCGGAGCTTGGGAAGCTTGCGCTCGTGACCGTACCTGCCCATGGCGTGCTCGCGCCCGAGGACGATGCCTTGCTCACCGCCATCGAGAAGGCGGCGCGCCGGCATCTCAATATGAAGAAAGCCAGCCGCGCCTGGCGTGACGCGCTCGACGCTATCAAAGACGAGGAAGTGAGCGACGCCGTTGAGGGCGCCCACCTGTGGGTGCTGTCTGAGGCGGGAAAGGCGTACTTCTACACGGGCCTGGCGTTCGCGGTGACGCTTGCGGATTTGGCGCGTGGTCCCGACACGTAGCGCGTGGTCCACGTCACGACACGTTACAGGAGCGATGAGACGTGCCGAGTCAACGGGCCGTCGATTGCCACTGGCCGCTCGTGCAAAGGCATCGCGCGGCGATCATGCATTGGTTATCCGAGCGCTCGCCGCATATCAAGCGCCAATGGCGGTTCGATCGCGAGGCATTGGTCGACCTATACACGCCGGGGCTCGACCTCGCTGTGGTGGCTGCGCATTTTGGCGTCTCACGTGACGTGGTGACCCGAGCGCTGACGGGCATCGCACGGCGGGCGTGGGAGCTGGAACATGCGGCACGCGAGCAACGAGAGCAAGACGAGGGCTGCTGCGTGGTGGTGCCGGTGCGGGACGAACGGGAGGGGGAGCACGTGCTCGCCATCTTGCGCACCTTCGCGTTTCCCGAGGCCTGGATCTCGGAGTGGGACCACGCTGACTAGCGGTTCGCGTGGAGGCTTCTGGATGGCAACAAGAGTCACCGGTCGGTGTCTTGGTCTGTCGTTCACACTGACGCTGCTGTGGCCCAGCCCGGTGGCGCCGCAGATCGTCGAGCACGTCATCGACGGCGACACCCTCGTCGTCCAGGCCGTCGCCACCGTGCGCCTCATCGGCGTCGACACGGCAGAGACCGTCTTACCCGGCGTGTCTCTACCAACAATGATGAACGTGGGGTGACCGAGCGAGTTGGTAGTGCCCACCGCCCTGCAGAAGTGAAAGCGATTGCGTGTCCCAGCATTAACAATTTGGACCAGCTGGCTATAGTTGCGCTAGCCGACTCCCCACATCTGGGCAACTTGCCAGGATAGAGAATGACCATCCACTCGTGAGACATGACGCGCTCGATCTGGGCACTCGTGGATATATCCTACTGGCACGGTTGAAAGGGCGAGCGGAGGAGGCCATGTCATCGGATTCCGAGGCAATACGACGCGGGTATTCGACGATTCGTGCGATGGTCGACGATCGGTGGGCACGGTCGAGGTCGATCGTCATCGGCGTCGCGCTGTGGGATGCCGATGAGCAGTGGTACAGGGTTCGCACAATCGCACCACGCGAACGTCTTCCTGGCGTCACGACAGAGGTACGCTCGTTTGCCGATATCGCTTTGAGTCAACTCAAGCGCTGGACGGAGCGACAGGACGTTCCGTACGCACCGGCTCCACTCGCGCCTTGGACGAGTGGGTTCTGGACCGCCGCATCACGGGTGATGACGACAGCCATCCGCTTGGACTCGCCTCGCGCCATGGCGCCGCTGCGTAACAATGACTTGGACTACGACTCGCTGTTCGAGGCGATCGTTCAGCCGCTGACGCCTCCGGCGCACAAGAGGAAGTGGGGTTCCTGAGCAAGGCTTCTGTTGCCCGACCCCGGGAGTGCGTTGCGAGACTGCGCATGACCTTCGACCGAATCGTCGTTCGACGTGACGTGTGCACCGGAAAACCCTGTATTCGCGATCTACGCTTCCCGGTCTCGCGATCCCTCGGACTCCTAGCGGCACGCCATACGCGAGAGCAGATCTTGCAGCCTACCCGTATTTGGAGCCTGAACATATCGACGAGGCCCTGCGTTACGCGGTGAGCTTAGCCGAACACGAGACTATCGAGTTGAGACGGATCTGATGTTCTCGATGGTCGTCGTTGCCCAGTGCCCCGTTTGGCGCCGACCGCTGTTCATGGCGCTGGCGTAGTCGGGCCAACCTTCGATCGGCCGCTGCGAGACGACTCTCCCAGAGGGCGGAGATCCAGGTACGGGGTTGGAGCCTCCGCCCCGGCCGTATTACCATGCCAGCAACCCAGTACCGAGCGCGGCCACGGTTCCACCGCGGTAACGACGCGGCTGGAACCCCGACTACGAACACAACACAAGCTAATGACTGCCATCCGGGAGCTGATCGACCTCCCCGAACAGGTCCACCGTGGCGACTTCGTCCTTCGCCTCACCGAGGGCGTGGAGAAACCCGGTGAAACGCTGCGCGACTACGTCGTTACGCCACAGCTCGTCCAGTGCTTTGACGAGGCGCTGAAGTTCATCCGAAGCGCCCTCGACGCAAACAGCAGCAAGGCCGCCTACCTCCACGGGAGCTTCGGCAGCGGCAAGAGCCATTTCATGGCTGTGCTCCACCTGCTGCTGCGGAACGACCCGGGCGCTCGGTCGATCCCCGAGCTCGCCACCATCGTCGACCACTCCACCACGTGGACCGAGAACCGCCGATTCCTGCTCGTGCCGTACCACATGATCGGCGCGCGCTCGATGGAGTCCGCCATTCTCGGCCACTACGTGGCACACGTGAGCCGACTGCACCCCGAGGCGGCGGTGCCCGGCGTGTACAAGACTGAGAAACTGTTTGCTGACGCCGAACGGCTGCGTGGGCAGATCGGCGATGAAGCGTTCTTTCGACAGCTCAATACGACGTCGACAGCGGTGAGTTCTGGGTGGGGAGATGTTGCGGTCGGGTGGGATGTCGCGTCGTTCGTCGAGGCCCAGCGTGTGCCGCCAGCACACGAGCAGCGGACACGCCTGGCCGGCGACCTGGTCCAAGCCTTCTTCAGCTCCTACGGCGATATCGTCCGCGGCCAAGAAGAGGCCTACGTCCCGCTCGACATCGGTCTCTCCGCCATCAGCACTCACGCAAAGCAGCTCCGCTACGACGCGGTCATCCTGTTTCTCGACGAGCTAATCCTGTGGCTGGCGAGCCATGCGGCCGACCCGGCGTTCATCAGCCGCGAAGGCCAGAAGCTAGCGCAGCTCGTCGAGGCGCAGCAGGCCTACCGTCCCATACCGATCATCAGCTTCGTCGCGCGGCAGCGCGATCTGCGAGATCTCGTCGGCGAGCACGTCACCGGTGCAGAGCAGTTGGCATTTGCCGACGTCCTGAAATGGTGGGAGGCACGTTTCCACACGATTACGTTGGAGGACCGCAACCTGCCGGCCATTGCCGAGCGGCGCGTGCTGAAGCCGAAATCGGAAGCCGCGCGGCAGCGGATGGATGAGGCGTTCCGCGAGACGACGCAGGTACGGCAGGAGGTGATGGATACCCTGCTCACCAGCACCGCCGACCGAGAGATGTTCCGGCAGGTCTATCCCTTCAGCCCGGCGCTCGTACAGGCGCTGGTCGCGGTGTCCTCCATGCTGCAGAGAGAGCGCACCGCGCTCAAGGTCATGCTGCAGATCCTCGTCGACCAGCGCGATGTCTTGAAGCTCGGCGATCTAGTGCCGGTTGGTGATCTGTTCGACGTTATCGCCGAGGGTGACGAGGCGTTCAGCGAGGCGATGCGCATCCACTTCGAGAACGCGACCCGCCTCTACAAGCGGAAGCTGCTGCCGATGTTGCAGCGCGAATACGGGCTATCTGGGGATCAGCTCCGTAGTCTGCCGCTGGCCGACCCGGTGGCCCAGCGCTTTCGTGCAGACGGCCGACTCGTGAAGACCCTGCTCCTGGCGGCGCTGGTGCCGGAGGTGGAAGCGTTCAAGGCGCTCACGCCCGCGCGTCTGGCCGCACTGAACCACGGCACCATCCGAACGCCCATCCCAGGAGGCGAGGCGCGCGAAGTCGCCAGGCGCGTGCGCAACTGGGCGGCGCAGGTCGGGGAGATCAAGATCTCTGGCGAGGATGCGAACCCGACAATTGCGATTCAGATCACGGGCGTCGATACGGAGAGCATCCTGGAGCAGGCGCGGGCAGAGGACAACCACGGCAACCGCAAGCGACTGCTGAAGGAGCTGCTCTTCAAGGAACTGGGGATCGCCGAGTGGGACGGGCTCTTCATC
>JBOGIN010001247.1:0-3551 GCA_050742275.1 Vicinamibacteraceae bacterium | reverse complement strand
CTTCTGGCGTTACGAGCTGGTTCGGCCAGAAGTCCCGATAGCGATCGAGCCGAAAGCCGAGGTTCAGCGTCACGCGATTGCCGATACGCCAGTTGTCGTTCAGGTACATGGCGAACGCGTGGACCCGATTGTCGCCCTCGTTCGGCGTGTTGTAGAGCTCGACCTCGCTCGGGACCTCGTTCAAGACCTCGTCGTAATAGACGTGATTGAAGGGCTGATCGGCGAAGAACTTCCGCGTCTCCCATCGTCCCTCGGTCCCGAGCTTGAAGTTGTGACTGCCGATCCAACCGCTCTTGTCGTATGTGAGCGACACCGAGAACTGGGGCTTGTATCGCTGTTGATCCTGGTACGTGATGTTCGGGCCGCCGTCCAGACGCGCGTCGGTGCTGAGATCTAGGCGACCTGGGACGTAGGGCCCCGCGAAGGCGCCAGTCTCGGTCGTTGGCCGCAGCGGGAAGAAGTTTCGCCAGGTCCCGGCGATGACGTCCAGAAACAACCGATCGCTCAGGATGCTCGTCCACTCCCCCTTGTAGACGTAGTTTCGCGACGACTGAGCGTAAGCGGCAGACACCGGCACGTTCGGTCCGAGGTCACGAAGCGCCTGCAGCTTCTCGCGCTTGTTGGCGTACCCAATGAGCTGGTTGTTGTGGTTCAACTGATACGTGCCCTTGACCGTGAATGGGTTGGTCAGCTTCGAGCGCGCCAGCTCGTCGAAGTTCAGCACGTGCTTGTACTGGTCGTTGAGCCGATAGGAATAGTAGAACCACGCCTTGCCTCGGTAGACCGGACCGCCCACGTCAGCGTTGATGTCGTACTGGCGATCGATGGGGTTCCCGCGTTGCAAGCCCTCGTCTTCTGTCGTAAAGAAGCCGTCCTCATCGCGTTCCCCTTGTGTCAGAAACGTGCTCGGCACGTTGTCGCTGACCGTCCGGTCGCCCTCCCAGTCGCTGTACCAGGTGCCGGAGAAGTCGTCACCGCCAGACTTCACGGTGACGTTGAGCGAAGCGCCCGGCGTATCCTGATCGGCCATGTTACCGGCCCCCCCGATCTGAAATTCCTCGAACGAGCCGAAGTCGAAGTATCCGGCGTTGGCGTCGGTGTCCACCGTCGTGTTGATCCCCTCGATCCGCGTCGTATTCTGGTCGGTCATCCCATAGGTCATGTAGCCGGTTTGCGTGCCGGTATGCGACCCGCCCACGTCGAATCCGGTGACGTGGATGGCGGCCGACTGTGACATGGCTGCCCAGACATCGCGGGCGTTTGGAATCTCGGTGAGCAGCTCTTTCACGAAGTTCGTGCCGACACCGGTCGTTGTGGTATCCACAATCGGCGACTCGCTGCTGACCGTGACGGTCTCGGTGAGGGAGGCCACGTTCAACCTGGCATTGAGGGTCAACGTCGTGTTGATGACGACGCGCACGCCCTGCTGCTTGAGCGTCTGGAACCCGCCGAGCTCGAAGGTCACGTCGTAGACCCCCGGTGGCAAGGCGATCAGCCGATACGTGCCACCCGGGTCGGTCACGGCAACTTGGGGCTGGATGAGCGCGGGGCTCTGTGCGGTGACGGTCACGCCCGGTAAGAGAGCGCCGCTCGAATCGGCGACGACTCCTGTGATGCGGCCGCGAAAATCCTGCGCTGCGGCGGGCGCCGCAACGAACATCCCCAGGACGCACGCGGCCAGCCGGCGAGACACCGGCAACGTCAGCGCGTTCATGCGGTCCCTCCTCCTGAAAACGAGCCAGATCGCCCACTGGGCGGTGCTCGCAAAGTAAGAAGTGGTGGGCTGGTGGGAGTATAGAACAGATGCACGGCGCGTGAAAGCGAGGTGTGGTAGGCTCAACGATGCCAGCCTGACCAGCCAAGGGGCTCCGCCGCTTGGTCGGGACGACCAGAGGCAGCCAGCCTTCGTCTGACCGTTGATGACGCGCACTATTTGTTTCGTGGCGGTGCTGCTCCTCGCCGCGTCGCGTGTAGGAGCGCAACAGCCGGCACCATCCTCACCCACTCCGGCGCCCCAACAGCCGCAGCCATCCGAGACGGCGTCGCCGACCCCTCAGCCGGCGCCGCAACAGCCAGCCCCACCGGAACAACCGCCCGCGAAGGATCAAGGCCGGGGCGTGGATTCCGCGGGGAAGCCGATCCAAGAGCTGCCGTGGGCCGTTCGACGGTCTCGATACGACAGAGGGACGCGCAAGGGTCCGTATCTCCACGCCATCGGCAACGTCGAGATCGAGCAAAACGACGGCCAGTTGTTCTTTGCCGACGAGTTGGAGCACTGGGAGGACACCGGCAAGGTGGTTGCCAAGGGGAACGTTGTGGCCAGCGGGCCGGAGTACCGGATTGCGGCCGACCGCCTCGAGTACGACTCGAAGACCCGGACAGGCACGTTCTTCAACGCGTATGGCTCCGCCTCACTGGGCGACCGCGTGGAGAAGAGCTACTTCGGCACGCAGGAGCCGGATGCGTACTTCTACGGGCAGGAGATCTCCAAGATTGGCCCGAAGCGCTACCGCGTGCGGAAGGGGGGCTTCACGAGCTGCGTCCAGCCCACGCCGCGGTGGGAGCTGGTGTCGACCACCGCCATCATCGAGCTGGAAGAGTACGCGCTGATGACCAACGCCCTCCTCAAGGTCAAGGGTGTGCCGGCGTTCTATCTGCCGGTCATGTACTACCCCATTCAAGAGGACGACCGGGCGACGGGGTTCCTCATTCCGGTGTACGGCACGTCGACGGTGCGCGGGCAGAGCCTGAGCAATGCGTTCTTCTGGGCCATCAACCGCAGCCAGGATGCGACGATCTTCCACGACTGGTTCAGCAAGGCGGGCCAAGGCGTGGGCGGCGAGTACCGCTACATCTCCGGGGCTCGCTCGCAAGGCGAGGTCAGCACGTACATGCTGGACGGCAAAGAGACCGTGTACGGCGATTTCGTGCAGCCGGCGCGGCGGAGCTTCGACGTGCGCGCCACCGCGACGCAGGCCCTGCCGGCGGGGCTGACCGCGCAGGCCAACGTCAACTTCTTCTCGGACATCGCCACGCAGCAGCTCTACCAGCAGGACGTCTATTCCGCCTCGCAGCGCTCCCGTACCGTCTCCGGCCGCCTGTCCGGCTCGTGGGGAGTCCACACGATGGGCGCGTCGTACGAGTCGACGGACATCTTCTACGGGGAGACGAGCTACAGCCGCTACGGCGCCGCGCCGCGCCTGTTGTATCGCTTCTCCAATCAACAGCTCGGGACGGCGCCGGTCTTCGTCACGCTGCCGGTCGAGTTCTCTGGCGTGTTACGGCGCGACGTCAACACCCGTACGGAGGTCGAGAGGGACCGCGGTCTCCGCCGAATCGATCTCAGCCCGTCGATCAACGTGCCGTTCCCGAAATGGTCGTTTCTCAGCGTGACGTCCACGGCCACGTTGCACAACACGCGATATTCGGAGCGGATGTTCGACAGCAACGGCGATGGGACGCTCGACGAGCAGGGGGAAGGGGCTCTTACCCGACGATACTGGCAGCTTGGAACGCGGCTAGTTGGCCCGATCTTCGGCAGGATCTGGGAC
>JBOGIN010001246.1:0-7020 GCA_050742275.1 Vicinamibacteraceae bacterium | reverse complement strand
GGTCTGTACACACTCACGGCCTATTCCGTGACCGAGCGGACACGGGAGATTGGCATCCGAATGGCGCTAGGCGCGCTTCCAGGCCAGGTGCGGTGGCTCGTCGTACGCCAGGCGATCGTGCAGCTCGCGATCGGCCTCACGTTGGGATTGCCAGCAGCCGTTGCCGCAGGACCGTTGTTGCCCTTCGCTTCGCACGAGCCCACCGCGGTGGTCTGGGTCCTCCCCGTGCTGCTGCTGGTGCTCCTGCTGGTCTCCGTTGCCGCTTCCTTCTGGCCGGCACGCCGCGCCACACGGCTGGATCCCGTAGAAGCGCTGCGATACGAGTGATCCGATCGTTGTCCAGCGCGAGACCGCACGGTGCGCCCGGATGGCGCCTTGACACGCGACACGCGCGACGCCATACTTCCATCGATAAACGATGGGACAAGACACACTGCACGGGGCAGCCGAGCTGCTGCCAGGCACGCTGGACATGTTGATTCTGCGGGTCCTCCTGCGCGAGCGGCTGCACGGCTACGGAGTCGCACAGCGCTTGAAGGTGATCTCGCGCGACGTGCTGCAGGTTGGCGAGAGCTCCCTCTACCCCGCGCTTCAACGCCTCCTGTTGAACGGCTACGTGCAGGCCGAGTGGGGAACGTCCGAGAACAATCGGCGTGCCCGCTACTATTCGCTCACTCCTGCTGGTCGCAAGCAGCTCACCGCCGAACGTGAAGAGTTCGATCGACTGATTGCCGCCATCCGCCGCGTCTTGCAGACGGCCTGAGGAGCTCACGTCGCTCGTTCTCAGCGGGCTTGCCGTGCGTCCAGGGCGATTACTCCACTCTGGCGAGGAGCACGTCCCAGGACTTGTGATAGCGGTGCGCAGCGCCTCGGCTGCCTCGGAACTCCTGGTCCAAGACGACGAGCCGCTCGATCTTGGCGAGGTCGAGATGCTTCCAGCCAGGGATGCGGCTCGAGCTCTCACCGCCGACTTGATACACCAACAGCTTGGCCGCGCCCTTCTGAATGCCGTAGTCGTGCGGCTCGGCCACGCGCCGCTTCGATTCGTAGAAGAGCTCCACCAACCGCTTGCCCGTGATCGCCCGCCGGATGTCGCGATCCAGCGCAGAGAGATCTGGTGTCATCCGCGTCCGATGTACGGCATCTTCGTCGCCATGACGGTCAGAAACTGCACGTTGGCCTCCAGCGGCAGGCTGGCCATGTAGAGCACGGCGCCGACGACGTGCGTGACGTCCATGACGGGCTCCACGGCTACCTGGCCGTTGGCCTGCAGCGCTCCGTTCTCGTACTTCGCGGTCATGTCCGTGGCGGCATTGCCGATGTCGATCTGCCCGCAGGCAATGTCGTACGCCCGGCCATCGAGCGCCGTCGACTTCGTGAGGCCCGTGATCGCGTGCTTGGTCGCCGTGTACGGCGCCGAGCCCGGCCGCGGCACGTGTGCGGACAGGGAGCCGTTGTTGATGATGCGCCCACCCCTCGGACGCTGACTCTTCATCCGCCGGAACGCCTCCTGTGTGCAGAGAAACACACCCGTCAAGTTCACGTCTACCACCGACTGCCATTGCTCGATGCTCAACTGGTCGAGCGGAACAGCGGGCGCCCCAAGGCCGGCGTTGTTGAACAAGAGGTCCACGTGGCCGAAGGTGCCGCACGTCATGTCGAAGAGCCGGCGGATCGACGCGGGATCGGTGACGTTCGTGGGAGCCACCAGCGCCGTCGCACGTTCTGCGCCGGACTCCGCCACGGTCTGCTCCAGTCGATCGGCGCGCCGGCCGGCAAGGGCGACGGCGTAGCCCTGGCGAAGGAAGCCAATCGCCACGGCTCTACCAATACCACTGCCCGCTCCCGTTATGATGGCAACCTTGAGTGGCATACTCACGTCGCGAACGATAACATGACCGTCGGCTCTACGGGATTGGCCCACATTACACATCATGAAGATACTCGTCACTGGTGCTGCAGGGTTTCTGGGTAGCCGCCTCGTCAAGGCGCTTCTCTCCGGGAGCGACGGCCTGTTGGAGGTTTCGGACATCGTCGCGGCCGACGTGGCGGGATGCCCGGCGGAGGACCCACGCGTCGATTGCAGAACCGGAACCGTCACTGACCGTGCGTTCATCGAGTCGATCGTCAGCGATGACGTGGACGTGGTCTACCACCTGGCCGCCGTCGTGAGCGGTCAGGCCGAAGCGGAGTTCGATCTCGGGATGCAGGTCAACGTCGACGGGACGCGCTACTTGCTCGAGGCGTGCCGCCGCCTGAGGCACGCGCCGCGTTTCGTCTTCGTCAGCACCGCCGCGGTCTTTGGCGGCCGCCTGCCGGACGTCGTGCCGGAGGATATCGCGCTTGCGCCAGAGACCTCGTATGGCGCCGAAAAGGCCATTGCCGAGATCCTGGTGAACGAGTATTCCAGGAAGGGATTCATCGACGCGGTCATCTGCCGGTTGGCCACGATTGCCGTTCGCCCCGGGAAGCCAAACGCCGCTGCCTCCTCGTTCGTCAGCGGCATCATCCGGGAGCCGCTTGCCGGCATCGACAGCGTGTGTCCTGTGCCCCTCGACACCCGGCTATGGATCTGCTCGCCCGGCGTCGTGATCCACAACCTGGTGCACGCGGCTCGGCTTCCGAGCTCCGCCTTGGACGGCAGGCGTGCGCTGAACCTGCCGGGCCTCTGTGTCACGCCGGCACAGATGCTCGACAGCCTCCAACGGCTGGGCGGCGCAGACGCGCGGGCGCGTGTTCAGTGCGAACCGGATCAGCGCCTCATGCGCATCGTGTGCAGTTGGCCAGGCGCCTTCCACATCGGCCGCCCTCTCGGCCTCGGCTTCCGTGTCGACGCCGACCTCGACTCCATCGTCCGCCAGTTCATCGCCGAACAGCGAGCCCAGCGCTAGCTCGCGCGGCCTAAAGGCCCCGCGCTACGTACGGGGAGCGACTAGGTCAAGCGGCGGTACTCGATGCCGAGCACGTCACACACGACGTGCAGCTCACGCACCCAGTCGCCGTACGCGCCGTGGATATGGTTGGAGCTGAACTCGTGGATGAAGGTGTCAATCGAGCAGTCGAACCTGGCGAACGCGTGCGGCCAGTTGTCCTGCGAGATAGCGGCAATCTCGTGATTGCGCTCGCCGAAATCGACGAGCTCCGCGGCCACCACATGCATGACGTACCGGCCATCGTCTCGCGTGAGACGCGCCAACGTGACTTGGCCCGGCGCGGCGATGTGATACACCGACGCCCCGCCGGCCGGAAAGTAGAACCCCTGCGGCCGGAGCTCCGTCTTCGCAAGGTTCACGGCCGGATCAGGACTGCGTCCCGCGAAAAAGGTGGGATGCTGGCCGCTGTTGCAGAGATCCCACACGCCGAGGTCCGCATGATAGTGGCGCACGTCGGCAAAAAGCGCCGGTTCCCCCGTGAGCTGCTTGAAGATCTGCATCGTCAGCGCGGCATCCGAGTCGGCTTCCGTGGCGCAGACAATCGGCGGCTTGGCGGCGCCATCCGGGCCATACGGATCGTTCAAGAACGCTTCCGCGACGTCCGCCGTGGCGAAGTGCTCCGTCAGCTCGCGCTGCCCTTTGATACCGCAGAAGTCGTACTTGAACTCGCCAATCAGATCGAGGGCCGCGTAGTACATTCCGATTTGGCGACGCAGCAGATCCTCTGTGAGGCGAAACGTGGCCTCCGGCGCCGTCCAATGGATCTTTGCCACAGCGCCCTTCAGGTACGCCAGCGCAGGCTCGATGCGTGTGCCGTGCGCCATCTCCAACTCGGCGCGGCGCACCAGCTCGAGCTGATCGACGTGGTCCACGTCGATGCCAAACTGCTTCATCCACTGCGCCGGATCGATCACCGTCGTGTCGATGCCCAGCGAGCGCCCCCCAATCAAGCAGTATGTCAGTCCCCTGAGTCGCCGCGCCGCCGCAACGGCCACCAACTGCGATCGCAGGCGCGCGTAGACCGCGGCGTCCTCGACGTCGCCGAACGTCTTCGTATGGCGAATCCCCGCTTGCTTGAGCGATCCGCCGTTGGCGAGCATCCCGACCAGGCCGGGATACTGCGGGTTCACCGTGGAGAAGAGCACGATCGGCTGTGGGCAGAACTGTCCCGCCACGCGCGCATACTGAGGCCAAGCCCAGACCGAAAAATTGAAGAGGACGACGTCGACGTTCTCGGCGGCCATGCGGCGGCCGTTCCGGACGGCGATCTCGTTCCGCCAGATCACGTCGTCACCAAGGACGACCTCGAAGCCGTCCGCGGTCAGACGTGCGGCCAGCTTCTCGCGAAACTCGCGGTTGACCGGCTCGAGCGGCTGCTGAAGAAAGCTCCGGCCGTCGCCGAAATCGAGCAGGCCGACCCGAATGGAGCGAGGACTCAAATGCGCCAACACGGATACCTCACTGGTCACCTTGCTTGATCCATCCCTCGTTGAAATGGGCGTGCTTGATGCTCTTCCGAAGGGAACGGCCCTCGGCGTCGCGCTCCGATTCGGCCGCCGGCTGAAAGTAGCTATAGCTGACGTGCAACGTCCCGTCGCGCGCCTCTGTGAGCGACGGGTAATGATACTCGCCCTCGTACTCGTCGTTCTCGCCCTTCGGTGGGTGGCGCTCCAGGTGACGCGTCCACGGCCAGGTGCGACCCTCGTCTTCTGACAGGGAGACCGCCAAGCTGTAGCGGCCCTCCTCGAGATCGTTGTACACCAACACCCAATCCCCGTTTCGCAGCGCAACGACCTCCGCACCAGACCCCGGATTGAAGAACTGCGAATCGACGACGGGCGACCACGTTTCGCCGCGATCGGTCGACGTGCTCATCATCAAGCGCTTCGGCGGCGGGCCGTTGTCGCGCATGTAGGTCACCAGCGTCCCATCCTTGCGCCGCGCGATCGATGGCTGGATGTTACCAGCCCCCACGAGCGGCGTGCTGGTCTTCCAGGTCCTGCCCCAATCGTCTGAAATCGCCATCAGCGAGAAGCTGAACCCATCGGCGTAGAGCGGCACGATCAAGCGCGTTTCATCCAGCACCATGGGATGCGCCCGCGTCATCCAGCCAAGGCGGCGGGTCAGCTCATCCGCCGCGTCTGGGCGAATCTCCGAGATGTGCTCCTCCAGGTCGGCGCGCGCCTCCTCCGACGCCGCGGCACGCCACTCATCCGTCACGCGGTCGGTCACGGCCTCGAAGCGGTCGTCTGGCGTCACGTGCAGCACCTCGCTCGTGTCCCACGCCGGCGGGCCGTCGCCCTCGGCCGTCGGCGCGCGCTTGTATTTCATCAGCGCGGATTCCCATCGATGCGCTAGGATGGTCGGCCAAAACAGCCAGAGACGCTGCTGCGGATCGATGAAGAGCGTCGCGTTGGTATCGGGATAGCCAGGCGTGTCGGCCATCACGAAGCGCTCGCTCCATTGGTGGCTGCCCCGCTCGAGCCTCGCGCCCTGGATGACGACATCATCGGCCGTCCGCTCGCCGGACCCGTGGAACCAACACACCAGCAGGTCGCCGCGCGGCGTCTCGACGATCGATGACGCATGGTTGTGCCAGTGCTCCGGGGGAAAGATCAGCTCGGACCTGAGGAATGGCGCGGCGCTCTCGCCAGCCGCCTGTGGCGACGTCGTCTGCGCAAGACCCACCGCCCCTGCCAACCCGCACATGGCGAGCACCGCTATCCATCTGAGCTTCATGCGCCACCATCCTCCTGCCTGTAAAACGGCGTTTTATTTTATACGATGCATTTCATATTTGTATTGACTTTGGAATCGAGACGCGCTGTACTTGCGAATCGCGATCTCGGGCTTCGTCGCCCACACCGCTTGAGGAGGAGACATGGCTGTCTGGCGCTTCATCACGGCTGGCTGCCTTGCTGCCCTGCTGTGTGCGGGGGCACAGGCCGCCGCACAAACGACGACCGGCGCCATCATCGGCATCGTGCGCGACTCGGATGGCGCCATCGTGCCGGGCGCCACCGTCACGGCCACCAACACCGCCACGGATGCCCAGGTCACGGCTGTGACCGCGCAAACCGGGCAGTACGTCCTGCGCGGTCTGCCAGTTGGCTCGTATACGGTCTCCGTCGAGCTCACGGGCTTTCAAGTCGTCACGACACCGAACGTCGTCGTCCGCGTCAACGAAGAGGTCCGTCTCGACGCCACGCTCAAGGTCGGCGACGTCACCGAGAGTGTGACCGTGAGCGGACTCGCGCGCACCGTCGATACGACCACCAGCACGCTGAAGACCATCGTCGATCAACAGCGCATCGAAGGACTGCCGCTCAACGGGCGCAACCCCACGCAGTTGATGCTCGTCGTGCCTGGCATGCAGCCGGACCCACAGACGAGCCTGACCTCCGGCGCCACGTACCCCGGCGTGCAGCCGGTCTCGTCTGGCGGCGCCCGCGGCAACACGACCAACTACGTGCTCGACGGCGGCTCGAACAACGACCACTACAGCAACGCGCCCAATCCCATGCCGAACCCGGACGCGCTGCAAGAGTTCAGCGTGCAGACCAACAACTTCAGCGCCGAGTACGGCCGGCAGATGGGGGCCATTGTCAACGCGGTCACGCGCTCGGGCACCAATGACTTCAAAGCGCTCGCCTTCGGCTATGTGCGCGATCACACGCTCAACGCCACGAACTTCTTCACGCCCGGCCAGGATGATGGTTTGAAGCGCCAGCAGCTCGGCGGCACGTTCGGCGGGCCGATCAAGCGCGGGCGCACGTTCTTCTTCGGCTCGTACCAACATACGTCGGAGGACAGCCAGCCGCAGACGGAGACGGTGCTGGTCCCGACCGCCGCGCAGCGCACCGGCAACTTCTCTGCGCTCGCGCAACCGCTCATGGATCCGCGCACGGGCCGGCCCTTCCCCGGCAACCGCGTTCCGGCAGATCGTCTGAATCCGGTCGCGCGTCGGCTCCTGAGCGACTGGGTGCCTCTGCCGAATCCCAGCCCGGGCGACAGCCCCAATCTGCTGCGGTACGCACAGCCAGAGTCGTTCGACGATGACCAGTGGCTCGGACGCGTGGACCACCAG
>JBOGIN010001245.1:0-9062 GCA_050742275.1 Vicinamibacteraceae bacterium | reverse complement strand
TCGCCTGGCGCCGCCGCGCCAGCGCCGCGCGCGCCACGGCCACGTCGTCGAAGGGCGTGACGCGGCCGCCCATCTCCTGCGTCGTCTCGTGCCCCTTGCCGGCAATGACCACGAGGTCGCCAGCCGTTGCCTCCTTCACCGCACGCCCGATGGCTTCCTCTCGGTCGATCAGCGCCACGTACGGCGTCGTGCGGAGAGGAACCACCGGCTCCCGGTTCCGCCCCCCTTCGCGCCGCGGCCGCGAGGCGGGCCGCTCGGGCGGCACGATGCCCTTCTTGATCTCTTCGATGATGGCCGCCGGATCCTCGGAGCGCGGGTTGTCGGAGGTCAACACCACGAGATCGCTCAGCCGCGCCGCCACGGCCCCCATTAGTGGCCGCTTCGTTCGGTCACGGTCGCCGCCGCACCCGAACACGGTGATCAAATGTCCCTTCGCGAGCGGACGCGCCGTCTCGAGCAAGTTCTTCAGCGCGTCGTCCGTGTGGGCGTAGTCGACAATCACCGCCACGTCGTCGCCGGGCGACGAGACCACTTGGAAGCGACCGGGCACTCGCTCCACGTCGCCGATACCGTCCACGATGGCGCCAAGCGGCAGGTCGAGCGCGATGCCCGTGCCGACAGCTGCCAACACGTTGCTCAGGTTCGGCCGGCCCGGTAGATGGCTCCGCAGCGAGACGCGGCCGCGTGGCGTGTCCACTTCCGCCGTGACGCCCGCCAGCGACAACTCGACGCGCCGCGGATGCACATCGGCAGGATGGTCGATCCCATACGTCACCGGGCGCTGGACCTCGGCCAGCAACTGCTCACCAGGCACGTCGTCGACGTTCACGATCGAGGGGGCTCCGCTCGGCAACATGTCGAACAACCGCTTCTTGGCGAGAAAGTAGCGCTCCATGTCGCCGTGATAGTCCAAATGATCGCGCGTCAAGTTCGTGAAGACCGCCGCGGCAAACCGCAAGAAGTCGACCCGCCGCAGATCGAGCGCATGCGAGGACACCTCCATGGCACAAGCGCCACATCCCTGATCGACCATCTCGCGCAGCATGCGGTGCACTTCCGGTGCCTCCGGAGTAGTTCGTGCGGCAGGACGCTCCTCGCGTCCGACTCGGTAACCCACGGTGCCCATGCGCCCGCACATCACGCCGGCCCGTTCGAATATCGCGGCCAGTAAGTACGTCGTCGTCGTCTTCCCGTTCGTTCCCGTGACACCGACAACGAGCAGATGCTCGCTCGGCCGCTGGAAGAAGACATGCGCGAGCGCGGCCAGCGCCACGCGCGTATTCGTGACGACAATCCAGGGCGTCGTCCACCCGTCAGGCGGCTCCGTCTCGGCCACGATGGCGACCGCACCTTGCCGAGCCGCTTGCGGTGCGAACGTGGCGGCGTCCACTTTCAATCCCCGCAGGGCGACGAACAGCGCTCCCGGGGCGACGCGCCGAGAGTCGTGCTCAACGGCGGTCACGACGGGATTGCCCGCGCCGGCGGCAACACGCCAACCGAGCGCGGGCGGCACGCTAGCGAGGATCTCGCTCAGCGTCACCGTCACCGCCACCGCCTCCCTGTGCGAGACTGCGGTATTCCGCGCGACGGTAGGGCGGCCCTTTGTCGGCATCCTCACCGCCTCCGCCTCCGCCTCCGCCTCCGCCCTGCCTTACCACGTCGTCAACGGCAGAAGCGTCGGCCACTTTCGTCTCAGGTCTGTCCCCCTTGCGCTTTCGCTTCATCTCGGCCGTTATGCGCCCGAGCGACAGGGTGCACGCAGCACCGCGCTTCACCGTCTCCCCTGCCTCGATGCTCTGCTCCAACACACCGCCGTTGCCGCGGAGCCGCACGTGCAAGCCGAGGGAAGCCAGTGTCCGTGTCGCGTCTCGCGCGCTCATACCGTAGAGGTCCGGCATCGCACCCTTACGAACCGATGCGGCAATCACCCTTGGTACATCCGACGTCGCCGACGCACGAACAGCCTCCGCTTCGGACGATGAGCTCTCGCGTGCTACCAGCAGCGGAGGAGACGGGTCGATATTGCGCGGCACGCCGTACGCGCGAAGCGCTTCCTCGGTAATGCGCTTGAAGACCGACCCCGCGATGGGGCCGCCGTAGTACCCGCCCTTGGTTGGTGCCTCCACCACGACCATGATTGTGAAGCGCGGCTTGCGTGAGGGCACGAACCCGACGACTATCGGGTTGTACCTGCCGGTGTAGCGACCGTTCTCGACTCTCCACGGAGTCCCGGTCTTGCCGGCGATCGTGTACCCATCCACTTGCGCGAAATGCGCAAGCGTGCCGCGCTCGACAACCTGCTCCAGGATCGTCGTGACCTCGGCGGCAACCTGCGGCGTCAACGTGCGCCGGACCACCTGGCGCGTCGTCTCGCGGCGGCTGCCGTTTCTGATCGTTGCGCGGACGATGCGTGGCCTGAGCAACTCGCCACCGTTGGCCACAGAGCTCACGGCGGTCACCATTTGCAGCGGCGTCACGCTCACCTGATAACCCATCGACATGGACGCTAGGCCGCTGTCGGTCAGCTTCGACGGCGCCCAGACAATGCCAGGCTCCTCGCCCAGGAAATCCTTCGACGTCACGCGGCCGAAGCCAAAGCGGCGTGCGTAGCGCCCCAGCGTCTCCGCTCCCAGTCGTTGTCCTACCTTAATGGCGCCGACGTTGCTCGACTTGACGATGACGTCTTCGAACGAGAGGCGGCCGTAGCGCTTGTCATCGTCGACGCGGCGTCTGCCGATCAGGATGTAGCCCGGATTGCAGTCGATCATCTCCTCCGCGCTGACCGCGTTCTCCGTCAACGCTGCGGCCGCCGTCACGATCTTGAACGTCGAGCCGGGCTCATAGATGTTCTGAACGACGCGGTTCCGGCGCGCCTCCTTCGATGCCTGGCGAAACGCATTTGGATTGAAGGTCGGCACACTGGCCATGGCGAGAATCTCGCCGGTGTGAGGATCCATGACGACCGCCGTGGCCGCCTTCGCCCCATACTTTTCGACGGCGGCACGCAGCTCGCGCTCCGTGATGTACTGAAGACGCGCGTCGATGGTCAGCTCGACCGTCGCCCCCGCCGTGGGAGGACGCTCGATACGGCTCAGGAGCGCGCGCCTTCGCGCGTCGTGCTGGAAGATCAGACGTCCCGGCTTTCCGCGGATCACCTTGTCGTACGAGGCCTCGACGCCGGCAAGACCCACGTTGTCCACGCCGACATAGCCAATGAGCTGCGCCGCGAGCTCGCGGTTCGGGTAGTAGCGCCGGCTCTCCTTGTGGAATCCGATGCCGTCGATGCCCAGCGCGGCGACACGCCTCGCTTCTTCCGGCGATGCCCGACGCTTCACGTAGGCAAACGCGCTGTTCCGGGCAAGCCGACGCGCGAGCTCTTCGGGCTGGCAATCATCGAGCTGCGCGCAGATCTGCGCCGCCGCCAGCTCCGGATCCTCGATATCGCTCGGCACGGCGTAGATCGTGTCGCCGTCGACGCTGTAGGCGAGCACGTGGCCGTTGCGGTCCACCAGCTCGCCGCGCTTCGCGGGCGCCTCGACGGTCTGATTCTGCTGCCGCTCGGCGAGTGCGATGAGATCGTCGTGCGCGAAGACCTGCAGGTAGACCAGCCGCGCCTCGACGCCCATTGCCCAGAACCCGAGCACGAACGCCAGCACAGCGACTCGGCGCTGAATCAGATCGCGCGATGCACGCGCCGGGCGCGGCCGATCGGCGGCCTCCGCGCGCCGGGCATCGCGGATCAGACGGCGGATGTTCAGCGCGGAGGCTATGCCCTCGCGCCGCTTGTTCGAGTCAGCCACGCTTCTCCTCGGTTGCTGGTTCTCGACCCTCTACCGTAACGACCCACGCCGCTCGGCCCGTGACGCGACGACCGACTTGCGAGGCGGCGGGTCCACCATCACGCGCTCGATCACTTCCGCGTGCGTCTGCGCCGGCGTCGTCATGTGCAGCAGCGTTGTCGCTGCTTCCTCGATGCGCCGCGGAGACTTCAGCGTCGCAATCTCCAACTGTAGGTGGCGGCGGGCCATCAGCTCCGCCGTGCGCTCCTGCTGCAACTGCAGCGTCTGGTAGTGCAGTCGCCGCAGCTCGAAGTGCTGCCATGCGGAAAAGAGCACCACCACCACGAGACCGATGCCGATCAGCGCAGCACGCCATAGCTCACGCTGACGCTGTCGATCCAGCTCGCGAACGACCTGCGCGTTCCGCACGTCGGTCTTCATCGCGAACTCGAGATGACTCATTCGGCGATCGAGCCGGCGCTCATTCATGAGCCAACCTCTCCGCCGCGCGCAGCTTTGCGCTTCGCGCCCGTGGGTTCCGTCCCACTTCGTCGTCGCGTGGCACCAGGGGCCGCTTGGTGAGCAACACCACCTGCCGCGGCGCCTCGGTCGCCAACTGGCGCAGCGTCTGCTTGACGATGCGATCCTCGAGCGAATGAAAGGCGATGACCACCAGGCGTCCGTGAGGCCGAAGCCACGAGACCGCCTCGCGCAAGAACTGGTCCAGCCCCTCCAACTCGCGATTGACCCAAATGCGCACCGCCTGAAACGTTCGCGTGGCCGGGTCGATGCGTCCCCGGGCACCGGGGATCGCACGCCTCACGATTGCCGCCAGTTCGCCGGTCGTCTCGATGGGCCCGCGTGCCCGCGCCGCCACGATGGCCCGAGCGATACGACGTGAGTAACGTTCCTCGCCGTAGCGATAGATCACGTCGGCCAGCTCGCGCTCGCCGCTCGTCGCGAGCAGCGCACGGGCGTCGGGGCCGCTGGCTCGATCCATCCGCATGTCGAGCGGCTCGTCGCGCCGGAAGCTGAATCCTCGTCCTTCGGCATCGACCTGCATCGAGGAGATACCGAGGTCCGCGACGATGCCATCGACCGCCTGGATGTGCCGCGCCCGCAGCGCTTCGCCAAGATCCCGAAAGTCGGCGTGGACGAGCTCCACGTGCGACCTCCACCCCTTCAAGCTTTCTTCTGCGACCGCGAGCGCTTCCCGGTCACGATCGAGCCCGATGAGCCTCGTGGCACCCGCCTCGAGCAACGCCCGACTGTGTCCGCCGGCACCCACCGTGCAATCGACGAAGTGCCCGCCGCGCTCCGGTGCCAGGTGCGAAACAACCTCGGCAACCATCACCGGCTGGTGCGCGAGCATGCCCTTCTAAATCGGCAGCTCGCCCAGCTCGGCGTCCGTCAGCGGCTCGGCCTGGATCTCGCCGAGCAACCGCTCGTAGTTCCACACCTGCAAGTGGTTCAGCGCGCCGACGACATCCACGTCGCCCACCATTGCCGCCGTGTCGCGCAACCGTGGGTGGATGAGCACCCGCCCCTGCGAGTCGAGATCCGCGGGCTGCCCGTAAAAGCTCGTCACCTTCAGAAACTTGTTGCGCACGGGATGCGTGCTGCTCATCGCGTTGAGCTTTGCTTCGATCTCCTCCCAGACCGGGAGCGGATAAATCCGCACGTGATTCCCGGCGGAGTTGAGGCTCGTGATATACAGGCCTGTTCCATGCTTCTGCTCAACGGCCGCGCGAAAGATCGTCGGCAGCTTGAGCCGGCCCTTGTCATCGATGCGAGCCTTGATCGAGCCTCGGAGCGACATAGGTGCTCGAGTATGTTATCGGACTCCACTTGACTCCACTTTACTCCACGGGGATGGTAGGCTTCCCGCCCTGTGATGTCAATAAGCAAATGCTGGAAATCGTTATGGTTCAGAGACTTTCGTCTAATATTCGCTTGCGTTGAAGTGTGGCTGGTCGGTACGGTCATCGAGGTTCAGGATGCGTAGGGTTCTCGTCTGCGAAGCTCAGGTGCCGTTTGTGGAGGGGGGCGCTGAGTCCTTGGTGCGCGAGCTGATCGCTCAGCTTCGCGCACGGGGGTTCGAAGCGGATCGGGCGAGCGTGCCGTTCAAATGGTATCCAAAGGAAGAGATCCTTGGCCACGCGACCGCGTGGCGGCTCGTGGACTTGAGCGAGAGCGGCGGGCGTCCGGTTGATCTCGTCATCGCCACGAAGTTTCCCACCTACTTCGTGCGTCATCCGCACAAGGTCGTCTGGCTGCTCCATCAATATCGCGCGGCGTACGAGCTGTGCGGCACGCCGTACAGTGAATTCGATCACACGGATCTCGACGTCGGATTGCGCGCGCGGCTGGTCGAGCTCGACGAGCGGATGTTGGGGGAATGCGTCGCCCGTTATGCAATCTCTGCGACGACGGCCGCGAGACTGGAACGGTACAATGGGCTCACCGCCACGCCGCTCTACCATCCTTCGCGTCTGGGCCCTCGCCTGCGGCCGGGTCCGTATGGCGACTATTTCCTCTCGGTGGGTCGGCTCGAGATCGTCAAGCGCGTCGATCTCCCGATCCGTGCGATGGTCCATGTCCCCAGTCGGTTTCGACTGCTCATTGTCGGCGAAGGCACCTATCGCGATCGCCTGGAAGAGTTTGCCGTCACGCTTGGCGTCGCCGATCGCGTTCGCTTCCTCGGCACGGTTGCCGACGACGAACTGATCGAGCTCTATGCCGGCTGCCGCGCCGTGTTGTTCGCCCCGTATGACGAAGACTACGGGTACGTGACGCTGGAGGCGTTTGGCGCCAGCAAGCCGATCGTCACCGGTGAGGATAGTGGCGGCGTGCTGGAGTTCGTGCGCGACCGGATCAACGGCTTCGTCTGCGCCCCTCATCCGGAAGCGCTGGGCGACGCGCTCGGCCAACTTGCCGCCTCCACGGCGCTCGCGGCATCGCTCGGCGACGCCGGGCACGAGCGCGCACGCGCAATCACGTGGGACGGCGTCATTGACAAGCTCACGGAGAGCTTGGCTGGATCTCCGGTCTCAGAGACAGGGGCAAAGCGGTAGGAGGAAACGGGGAATCCTGAATCCCGAATCCTGAATCCTGAAAATGAATGTCCTCGTCGTCGTGCCCACCTATAACGAGCGCGAGAACCTCCCGGTTCTCGTCCGCGCGATCCTGGCCCACGAGAAGTACCGCGTGCTGATCGTGGATGATGGCTCGCCGGACGGCACGGGCGCGGTGGCCGACGCGCTGGCGAGCGAGTTGAGCGGTCGCGTCGAGGTTCTTCATCGAACGGGCAAGCGAGGCCTGGGCCGTTCGTATATCGAGGCCCTCCAGCGCGCGATGCACGAGGACGCCGACGTGATCTGTCAGATGGACGCGGACCTGTCGCACGATCCCCGCTACCTTCCCGACCTGGTCGCCGCGCTCGGCAACGGCTACGACCTCGTGCTCGGCTCACGCTACATGCACGGTGTCAGCGTGGTGAATTGGCCCTTGCGCCGGCTGATGCTCAGCACCGCTGCTAACTGGTACATACGGACGGTGACGCGGCTGCCGCTGCGAGACTGCACCACGGGGTATCGCTGCTGGCGGCGAGAGGCGCTGGGTCGCGTGCCGCTGAACCGTATCGTTTCGGACGGTTACGCGTTCTTCTTCGAGACCCTGTATGAAGCGGTCCGGCGGGGGTGCCGCGTCGGCGAGGTGCCCATCATCTTCGTGGAGCGGCGCGAGGGACAATCCAAGCTCTCCAGGAGTGTGATGTTCGAGTCGTTCCTGATGCCGTGGCGGCTCCTTCTGCGGCGGAGGGCCTGACGGGGGCCGGACGCTTTCACCTCCCCCCACGCCGCCACCGGCCAAATGACCCGAGCACGAGTCCTAAGCCCTAGTTAGCCCAATTGGCCCCTAATTAGGCGTATACTGGGTGATCTCTCCGGTTCCTTGAGGTGCCGCACATGAAAGGCTCAACAATTCGCCGTCTCGTCCTTGGCTTCGCGCTCGTCCCAGCCCTGGCTGCGGCACAGAGCGGTAAAGTGCAGTTGTCACTGACTGACACAGGCGTAACGCTCATCGCCCAGGACGCCACGCCGCGCGAGATTCTCACCGAGTGGAAGCGTGTGACCGGGGCCAACATCGTCGGGCTCGAGGGGCTCGCGGGGGTGCCTCTCACCCTCCGGCTCGAGAACGTGTCGGAGCGTGAGGCGCTCGACGCGGTGCTCCGCTCGATTGCCGGTCGCATGTACGTGGATCGCGACCAGCCGGCCTCCGGACAGTCACAGTTCGACCGCATTGTCCTCGTGCCGGCCCAGGCCAAACCTGCCACGGCAGCGACGGCCTCGGCCAGATCTCCGCAGGTTCCGGCTCACGCCTATCAACCGGATCCGAATGCGGCCGCGGGGCCCGTGTCCGTGGACGAGGTGTTCGAGCAGCAAAATGCAGCGGCGGAAGCGGAGGCAGGGGAAGCGCTGGCAGACGTCGCCGACGGATCGGCCGGAGAGGAAGAGCAGGGATGGGGTTCCTCGCCCACGCCGGTGCCCGCGCCGGAGAGCCCGGTCGTCGGACCCGATGAAGAGGTGGCGCCGCCGACATCGACCGATTTCGACTACGCGAATCCGCAGCGATACTTCGAGATGCGCGCACGTCAAATGCAGGAGCGCCTCCAAGCACAGGGCGAGGGCGGCGCTGACACTTCTCAGACCGGGTCGGTGTACGTGCCGAGCGGGCAGAGCTCCACCAGCGGTGTGACCGTCGTCGGCGGGAACACGGGAAGCTCCACCTCGACGCAATCCACGGGTCCGGGCGGCACCTCGGCCGTGCCACGTGCCACACCTACGCCCAATCAGGGGATGCAAGGTCCCGGCACGCAGGGTCCCGGCACGCAGGGCCAGACGCCAAACACGCCGTACGGGTTGCCGAGCAATGTCGTCCCCGGCTCGCAGGCGCCGCCGCCAGGCTCGCCCGCCTATCGGGGCCGCTACTTCAATCCCTACCTCCCCACCGGGCCGCAGGCTGGACAGAAGCCTCCATCTCAGTAGGCCAGCCGCGGAGAATGAACCGGGTACCTTTTCGCGCCCCGAAAAGGTACCCGGTTCATTTTCTTTGTCTTGACTGGCGACGCGGGCTGAGAAGTGGTAAGAAGGTACGAACTCGTTGGCGAGGCCGGCAGGCCGGAGCCGCGAGACTGCCCGCGCCCTCATGCCTGTCATCGATCGCCTGCGCCCGGAAGACTGCAACGCCGCCGCGGCTCTCTATCGACGAGTCTTTGGCCCTGAC
>JBOGIN010001244.1:0-1586 GCA_050742275.1 Vicinamibacteraceae bacterium | reverse complement strand
ACGCCCAAACTGATGTAGTCGGTGATCCGCGCGCCCGGGGGCAGCTCCGCCAATGTGCGAGCCATCTGCGATGCTCCTATTGAAGCGGCTGCCCCGACCGCCCACAGAATATCACAGAGATGACGCTAAATGAACAGTATTGCCATTAACTCGGATTATTCACGAGTGCTGTTGATGTCGCGTACGTAGAAACGCCTCCACGTGGTAAAAAGCTGTTGCCACACATGCTTTTCGCCACCGCGGAGGCGTTTCGTTGGACCACGACACGATAGCACAGACTGTTCTCTTTCCCGACCTCTTCGAGAAGCCCCTCGTCGCGACCTTCGATCAGCAGCACGTCAGTTCCGATGGCGGCGTCATCCTGTTGCCCGCTGCCGACCGGCAGTACGGCCTGATTGACGGCTTCGCCGCCTGTCTGGTGGACGATCGCCAGCCCGCCAAGATCCGCCACACGCTGCGCGACTTGCTCGCCCAGCGGGTCTTTGGGATCGCCTGCGGCCATGCCGATGCCAACGACGCCGACCGGCTGGCCGACGATCCGATGCACAAGCTGCTGGTCGGCCGCGATCCGGTCGCTGGGGATCCATTGGGCTCGCAGCCGACGATCTCGCGGTTCGAAAACCGTGTGGGGATCCAGGACCTGTTTGCCCTGGGGACCACGCTGGCGACGCGGGTGATCGACCGGCATCGGCGGCGCCTGCGGGGGCGCGTCCGCCGCATCACGATCGACCTTGACCCCACCGATGACCCGACGCACGGCGCCCAGCAACTGACGTTCTTCAACGGGCACTACGACACGTGGTGTTATCTGCCGCTGCTCGCCTTTCTGACCTTTGATGACGAGGCCGAGCAGTACCTCTGCGCGGCGGTCCTGCGGCCGGGCAACGTGCCCGCCAGCCGCGGCGCGGAGGGCGTGCTGTGTCGCCTGCTGGCGCTCCTGCGGGGTGCCTTTCCCAAGGCGCGTCCGGGTCCGCCTCGACGGCGGCTTTGCCACGCCGGAGATCCTGGACTTTCTGGACGCGGAGCCGCGGCTCGACTACGTCGTCGCGATGGCCGAAAACCGCGTGTTGACGCGGCATGCCGCGCCCGCCATGGTGGAGGCCCGGGCGGCCAGTGAGCTGAGTGGACAAACCGAACATGTCTTCACCGAGGCACGCTATGCCGCCGGCACCTGGGCGCATGAGCGTCGCGTGGCGATCAAGGCGGAAGTCGTCCGCTTGGCGGGGCGCCCCCCGCGCGACAATGCGCGCTTTGTGATCACGAATCTCCGGCAGTTGCCCCGCTTCATCTTTGAACAGGTCTACGCGCCGCGCGGGGACGTGGAGAATCGGATCAAGGAGCTGCACAACGACCTCCAGATCGGCCGCACGAGTTGCTCGCGCTTCTGGGCCAATCAATTTCGGGTGCTCCTCACCACCGCCGCGTACGTGCTGCTGCAGGAGCTCCGGCTGCGCGCGGCTCGCACCAGCTGTGCCCGCACGCAGGTGACGGGCTTACGCGAGCGCCTGCTCAAACTCGGTGCGCATGTCGTCGTCTCGGTCCGGCGCATCGTGCTCCATCTTCCGACCGCCACGCCACAGCTCGCC
>JBOGIN010001243.1:0-2427 GCA_050742275.1 Vicinamibacteraceae bacterium | reverse complement strand
TGACTAGACGATTCATTTATGACAACCCAATCCATTCCGTTTCTCGATCTCATCACGCCCCACCGGGAGCTCGAAGACGAGCTCGTGGCGGCTTTTCGTACTGCCGTTCGATCGGCCGCCTTCATCGGCGGAGCGGAGGTCGAGGCATTCGAGCGGGAGTTTGCGGCCTACTGCGGCACGAAGGATTGCGTGGGTGTCGCCAGCGGCACCGATGCGGTGCGCTTTGCGCTGATGGCCGGGGGCGTCGGTCCTGGCGATGCCGTCGTCACGGTGGCGCATACCTTTATCGCGACGGTCGAAGGGATCAGCCAGGCGGGCGCGGACACGGAGTTCGTCGACATCGACCCGCGGACGTACTGCATGAGCCCTGACAAGCTGCTCGAGTACCTCGACGCCTGTCCCAAGGATCCGCACACGGGCCGGCCGATTGGCCAACGCTCCGGCAGGCCCATCCGGGCGGTGGTTCCCGTACATCTCTACGGCCAAGTGGCAGATATGGACGCGATCCTGGACATCGCCCGTCACTACGACCTCCTCGTCGTCGAGGACGCGTGCCAGGCACATGGAGCGGAGTACCACTCCGCCAAGGGCGGCTGGCGGCGCGCCGGCTCGTTTGGGAAGGCGGCGGCCTTCAGCTTCTATCCCGGCAAGAACCTCGGGGCTTGCGGTGAGGCGGGCGCGGTGACCACCGATGACGAGCAGGTGGCACGGACGATCCGGATGCTGCGGGAGCACGGCCAGGCGCAGAAGTACTACCACGACCTCGAGGGCTACAACGGCAGGTTGGACGCGATCCAGGCGGCGTTCCTCCGGATCAAGCTTCATCATCTGGATCGCTGGAACGCAGAACGGCGGTCGGCCGCGGCATGCTACGCGGAGCTGCTCTCGGCCGCGCCGGACGTCACGCTGCCGTTCGAGCCGCAGACGAGCAAAGGTGTCTACCATCTCTACGTCATCAGAACGAAGGAGCGCGACGCGCTTGCCGCGCACCTGAAGGCGGACGGCATCGCCACGGGGTTGCACTATCCGCTGCCCGTCCACCTCCAGAAGTGCTACCGAGACTGGGGCTACCAGGCCGGCGACCTTCCGGTGACCGAGCGCGCGGCGGCTGAGATCCTGTCCCTTCCGATGTTCCCGGGGCTAATCGAGGACCAGCAGGCTCGTGTCGTTGCGACCATCCAGGCATTCGCAGGTGTCGTTGCTCTCACTATCTGACCGTGATGACGTGACAGGGCGAACGGTAGTTCGTGCGATGCCCAACGACTCACCACAGCACGCTGTCTCACGCGATACGCGCCCACGGCGGCCTTTGCGTCTCTGTCATGTCGCGTATACGTTTTATGAAACGGACAATCGCGTCACACGTTACGCGAAGGCTCTCGTGGAGCGTGGTGATGACGTCGACGTAATTGCGTTGCGCCGGCCCGGGCAGCCCAGGGTGGGCGAAGAGCATGGAGTGCGCGTGATCCGTCTCCAGCGTCGCGCGAAGACGGAATCGACGCCGTTGACGCATCTCGCTAAGCTCTTGTGGTTCGCGCTTCAAGCGTTCGCTGTCTTGACCGTGCGTCATTTGCGCAGGCGTTATGACATCGTGCAGGTGCACAACATTCCTGACTTCCTCGTTTTCGCCGCCCTGTTGCCAAAGCTCACCGGCGCAAAGGTCATCCTCGATATCCACGATGTTCTACCGGAGCTCTACGCTGGTAAGTTCGACGCCGGCCCAGACTCTGCAGTGTTTCGAGCGCTGCTCCTCGTTGAGCGGCTGTCCTGTAAATTCGCCGACTCGGTTGTCGTGGCTAACCATATCTGGCACGAGAGACTGGTGCAGCGTGCGGCATCCTCTGCAAAATGCCTCACGATTCTGAACTCTCCCGACCTCCGTCTCTTCAAGCCTCAGTCGCGGGAGCGCACGCCACCCAACGGTAAGTTCATCATTCTCTACCCTGGTTCCCTGAGTCGACACCAGGGGCTCGATACGGCGATCCGAGCGTTTGCCGGCGTCGTTGATCTCCTTCCAGACGCCGAGCTGCATATCTACGGAGAGGGACCGGCGAAGGCGGAGCTCGAGGGTCTGACCCGTCACCTGGCCGTGGAGGATCGTGTCCAGCTCCATGCGCCGTTGCCGGTAGAGCAGATTGCAGAAGTGATTGCCTCCGCAGCGGTTGGCATAGAGCCAAAAATGGCCGACCGGTTTGGGAACGAGGCCATGAGCACCAAGGTTCTAGAATTCCTGGCTTCTGGCGTGCCGGTGATCCTCTCTCGAACACGGGCACACATGCTGTACTTCGATCACCCGTCGGTCAGGTTCTTTGCGTCGGGCGACCACCGGGAGCTCGCCGACGCGCTGCTCGACGCCTACCATCATCGTCCCGACGACACGTCGGCGCAGCGCGCCGTCGAGTTCGCCTCCAGCTACGGCTGGCATCG
>JBOGIN010001242.1:0-3777 GCA_050742275.1 Vicinamibacteraceae bacterium | reverse complement strand
GGGCAGAGACGCGTCGATGCCGTAATAGCGGCACGCGAAGTAGTGACCGAGCTCATGCGCGGTGAGGATCCCGAGCGCTGCGAAGCTGTACCACAAGCCGCCGGCCATGAGCCCGCCGGTACCGGTTCCAGGCGGAAGCGGCGCCCGGCCGAAGTCGGTCAGCCAGCCCCAGTACGCGCCGGCGCCCGCCCACGACGTGGTCAGGACCGTCGCGAGAAAGAGCAGGATGTGGAGCCACAGGCGGTTGCGCGCGCGCGGCCTCGCTGGCAGGGGCTGCCACTGGGCGCCTGGCATGCCCGCGGGTGACGCACCTGAAACAGGGAGGCTGCGATCGTAGGAGTACGGTGGAAGATCGTCAGCCGGCAAAAAAACCGTCCTTAGGCTCCCCGACGGAGCCTCACTCAGGGGATGTTCTGGAGTTCCTTGCCCGGCTTGAAGCGAATCGTCCGACCGGGTGGAATGCGCACTTCTTTACCCGTGCGCGGGTTCCTCCCGATGCCGCGCTTGCGTGGCTTCACCTGAAAGACGCCAAAGCCCCGCAACTCGATGCGCTCACCGCGCTGCATGGAGAGTCGCATCGCGTCGAAGACCGCGTCGACTGCTGCCTCGGCCTTGACCTTGGTAATATCAGCGACGCGCGAGACTTCGTTGACGATGTCCGCCTTGATCATCGATGTGCGAGCTCCCAAAAGACCTCCACCCCACCTCCGTGTACCGGCCATGTCGCGATGCCGCCGTCGCGCTTGTCACGAGGGCGGGCCGAGAGGGCCGACGATCTCGCCATGGCGCCCGCGCGAAGCGAACAGCGCCCTCGAACGAAGACAGAAGGCTCGTAACTAGCATAGGAAGAACCACTTAGCCTGTCAAGGTAAGCCCTGTCGCGCGGGAGGCGAACGCCGCACCCCGCAAGGCGACGCCGAGACGCCAAAAACTCCTGTGAAACACACGGCCTCACTTCCCAGCGTGGTACTCGTCGGCAGGCCCAATGTCGGGAAATCCACACTCTTCAACCGGATTACTCGCACGCGCCGCGCGATTGTCACGCGCACGCCCGGAACGACCCGCGACCTTCTCGCGCACGACGCCGAATGGGACGGAGTCCGGTTCGAGCTGGTCGATACGGGAGGCATGTTTGGGCACAGCGTCGATCCCCTGCATGAGCTCGTCGTGCAGCACGGCAGGCGCGCCATTCGAGACGCCGACGTGCTCGTGTTCGTGGTCGACGGCCGCGAGGGCGGCGTTGCGGGCGACGAAGCGATCTCTGAGGCGCTGCGTCCAGCGTCGGCGCCAACCATGGTCGCGGTGAACAAGACAGACGACAAGCGCGCCCGGGGAGAAGCGGTTGAGTTCTACCGGTTTGGATTCGAGCCGGTCCTGGAGATTTCGGCGGAGCATGGCACCGGGATTGCCGAGTTGCTCGACCAGGTCGTGGCGCAGCTCCGCGCGCAGGGGCGGGCGCGTGCGCACCCTCCGCGCGAAGTCGAAGAGCCGGAGACCGCTGTGGCCATCGTCGGGCGCCCCAACGTCGGCAAGTCGTCCCTCGTCAACCGCCTGCTGCGGGAGGAGCGCGTGATGGTCAGCGAGATGCCGGGCACCACGCGTGACGCGGTCGATGCCGTTCTGCGCTGGCACAAGCGGACTTTCCGCATTGTCGATACGGCCGGGATTCGTCGGCCGGGTCGTGTGGCGCGGTCGGGTGAGATTGAGATGGTCAGCGTCTTGGCGGCGCGGCGGGCGATTGAGCGCGCCGACGTGGCGGTGCTGCTGGTGGACGCCACCGAAGGGCCGGCCGGTCAAGACGCCGCGATCGCGGGCGAAGCGGACCGCCTCGGCTGCGGCGTGATTCTCGCGGCGAACAAGTGGGATCTCGTCAAGGAGCGGGGCGCTGCCTTCGGGCGCACCTTCGATGAGGAGCTCCGGCGAGCGATGAAGTTCCTCGACTACGCGCCGGTCATGCACATCTCGGCGGCGACCGGGGAGCGAACGCCGCGGCTGCTGGAGGTGATCGATCGCGTGGCGGCGGAGCGCCGCCACCGCGTCGCCACGGCCGATCTCAACCGTTGGGTGGCGGCCGTCACATCCGTCCACCCGCCTGTCAGCCCAGGCAAGCGCGCGGTGAAGATCCTGTATGCCGCACAGACGGGCATTGCGCCTCCGACGTTCGTGTTCTTCACGAACGTTGCGTCCTCGTTCCACTTCTCATACGAGCGGTTTCTCATCAATGGCCTCCGCGACTCGTTCGGCTTCAATGGCACGCCCATCCGGGTGGTAGTCCGAAAGCGTGGGGGCAGGGAGTAACAGGGGTCAGGGGTCATCAGTAGGCGTCAGGTCTGACACCTGCTGACGCCCGCGCCCAGACCCCTGTTATACTCGGTCGTTGGACATGGCGGATTTGGGCGAGTTTGTCATTCCGGAGCGCCCCGCGTTCAAGGCGGGCGAAGTATGTGAGATCGCGAAGATTCAGCCGTACGTGCTACGCACGTGGGAAGGCGAGTTTCCCGATCTCGGACTGTCCAAGACACCGGGAGGGCCGCGCATCTATCGCCGCGCCGATGTCCAGCGGGTCGTCCGCATTCGGCAGCTCGTCTTTGGCGATGGCTTGACGTTGGCCGGCGCCCGTCGTCAGCTCGAGCAGGAGCAGGCGCCAGCGGCGTCGGATGTCGTCGATAACGATGACTTGTTAGCCGTTGCAGCACAGGTCGAAGACCGTGCCCGAGCCGGCGTCCTCATGGTCAAGGAGGGACTTCGCTCGCTGCTCTCCCTCCTGGACGGCTCTTCACCCCTCCACGCGCAACAGGCCATCGAGGAGGAGGACGGCGCGAGCCGGGACTTCGAGTTACAGCCGCCCGAGGCGGCGCGTGAGGCGTCTGAAGATCGTGCTTCGCTGCGTAGGCCCGCCCGCAACAAGCGCTCGCGTTGAGGTAGAATCACGGGATGCGCCTCGTCCGCGAGGCGCGGCTCGGGGCGTGGCGCAGCCTGGTTAGCGCGCCAGTTTGGGGTACTGGAGGTCGGCGGTTCGAATCCGCCCGCCCCGACCAGTTTGTTTTTTTCTCCCCTATGTGCAAATGCGAGGCGAGGATGGCAAGGGGCTCAGCCTTCCCCTTGCTCTGCTAGTCTCGCATTTTCTGCGTGGGTAGCCGGTCTTCCCGGCATGGCGAGATCTGATGACGACTGCAGGACGACGGCGTTGGGCGACACGTAGCCTCTCCGCGATGGCAATCAGCATGGCGGTGCTTGGAGCTGCCGCGTGCAGTGATGACGACGAATCGCCGACGTCGCCGGCCGAGACCGGCATCGCAGGCGACTATCAGCTCGTCATTCAGGCGTCGGGGAGTTGCGGCCCTGAGCTAGACGCCGGTCGCATACAGGACTTCGACGCGACCATTACCGAGAGCGGCACGGATGTCACGGTCACGTTGGCCAGCAGGCAGGGGCTCCCGACGGAAGGGCAGTTCGAAGGCATCCTGGATATTGCGACGCTGCAGGTCGTGGGAACGGTCGACATCACGCCAACGGAGAGTGCCAGGAGCTACCAGGCGTCCGGGACCATCACAGGCCCTGTTGGCGTCGACCGCATGGAGTTGCTCTTCGACGGAACGATACAGTATGGCGATGCCGTATGTAGCGCGCCGGACCACAAGGCTGCCTTCGTGCGGGAGTGACGGTGCGGCTTGCTCCGATATCCGCGTTGCCTCATCAGCGGGCTTAGCATAGTGGTAATGCTCTGGCTTCCCAAGCCAGCTAGACGGGTTCGATTCCCGTAGCCCGCTCCACTAA
>JBOGIN010001241.1:0-5365 GCA_050742275.1 Vicinamibacteraceae bacterium | reverse complement strand
GCGGCCGAGCACCGCGCGGTCGCCGCCGAACGAGCGCTGCCAGAGCGCGTAGGAAATCATGCCCACAAGCGGCCGCCCCGGCATGTCATCGTCGGGGTCCAGCGAGCGCCCGAGCGCGGGTGTCACGCCGAGCATCGAGAAATAGTTGCCGCTCACCGCCTGCGCGGGGAGGATCTCGGCGAGCTCGCCTCGGGAGACTTGCAGATCCCACCCTGCGAACGCCGCCATCGCGGACATCGTGGTCGTGCGATCACGGAAATCGACGTAATCGGGATAGGAGGACGAGCCGTACAGCGGCCCGCTGAAATCGCTCGTATAGATGCGAAGCAGCCGCGCGGGATCCTCGACGTGCGGCATCGGGCGCAGCAGGATGGCGTTGACCACGCTGAAGATCGCCGTATTCGCCCCGATGCCGAGCGCCAGTGTCGCCACGGCGGCGATGGCAAATCCCGGGGCCTTCCCGATGGACCTGAGAGCGAGCCGGATGTCGTTCCACATGTTTCAGCACTCCATTGGTGCGCTTCCTCGGCCGCGATAGTCGACGATCCGCGATTAGATCTCGGGACGTCCAAGAAGACGGTGACAGCGAATTTCGTGCCACGCGGTTCCCTGGAGCCGAGCCGATTCCGTTGCACCTTTCATGGATCTTTTCTGCTGTCGGTCCATGAGCCGCCCCAAGGCAGTGTCCGCGTCTGGCACACCTCGTCCCATGATCGAACAGGTGCAGTCTGGTCGCTAGCCCACTCTAACGTCGGCACGGCGGAAGCCTTATGCCTTGCACTTCTACCTATGATGAGATATATGTCGAAGCAAATAGGCTAACAGCGCAGGAGACGCATCGTGATCTGGTGGAAGAGACTCTTGCGGCGCCGTGAGCTCGACGCACGACTCGACCAGGAGCTACGAGACCACGTGGAGCGCCAAGTGGCAGACGCGGTGGCGGCTGGGATCAGTGAGGCGGACGCACGACGTCGAGGTGTGCTGGAGCTCGGCGGCCTCGAACAGACCAAGGAAGCGTGTCGAGAGGTCCGCAGCACACGCTGGCTCGAGGACATCGCGCAGGACGTGCGATACGGCTCTCGAGTGCTCGCCGCCAGCCCCGGATTCACGGTGGTGGCGGTGCTGTCGCTCGCGCTCGGCATTGGCGCGAACACCGCAATCTTCTCGCTCATGGATGGCTTGCTGCTTCGAGCGCTACCCGTTCGCGCGCCAGAGCGATTGGTACGACTCGTGGTGTTCGACCAGGAGGCATGGTCGAATCCGATCTGGGAAGACATTCGCGATCGACATTCCCAGTTGTTTGCTGGCGCGGCCGCTTGGTCGGATACGCGGTTCGATCTCGCCTCGCGTGGGCAGACGAGCTTCGTTGAAGGACTCTGGGTCAGCGGCGGCTTCTTCGAAGTTCTGGGCGTCGAGCCCATCCTGGGCCGCGCGTTGACGGAACGGGACGACCGGCGCGGAGGAGGTGTCAACGGTCCGGTGGCAGTGATCAGCCATAGATTGTGGCAACAGCGATTCGGTGGCGCGGCCGATGCCATCGGCTCCTCCCTGACGCTCGACGGGGTCGCGTTCACAATCGTTGGTGTCACGCCGCCTGAGTTCTTCGGCCCCATGGTGGGCGCCTCGTTCGACGTGGCCGTTCCGGTTGCGACGCAGTCGCTCTTGCGAGTCGGCGAGAGCTGGCTGGACAGCCGCTCGAACAGATGGCTCCGAATCGTGGCTCGGCTGAAGCCAGGCCAGACCCCTGAGCAGGCGACACATGCACTGCGCGGCGTGCAACGACAAATTCGGGATGCCACATTGCCCAGCGACTGGACAGCGGACCTGCAAAAGGGCTATCTGCGTGATGAATTCACGATGGTGCCAGCCGCTACGGGCTCATCGCGCATCCGCGAGGACTACGAGCACCCACTGCTCACGCTGATGGTCGTTGTTGGACTGGTGCTCCTCATTGCCTGCGCCAACATCGCCACTCTGCTCCTCACTCGTGCCAGCGCGCGCCGCCACGAGTTCAGCATGCGTCGAGCACTTGGCGCGTCGCGGCTCAGGATCATGCGACAACTGCTCGTCGAAAGCGTGTTGCTCGCGGGAGCGGGCGCGGTTCTCGGGTTGGCACTCGCCGAGTGGAGCAGCCGGTTGCTCCTCCGCCAGCTCTCGTCCTTCGGCAATACGGTCTTTCTCGACCTGCCTCTCGACTGGCGGGTGATTGGTTTCACGGCGGCTGTCGCGACATGTACCGCGCTGCTCTTTGGCGCTATACCGGCGTTCCGCGCCGGTCATGCCGAGCCGACCGAGGTGCTCAAGCAGCACAGTCGTACGTTCGCTGGTCACCCGCGAAACATGCTCGGCCAGCTCCTTCTGGTCGGTCAGGTTGCTTTCGCGCTCGTGCTCGTCGTCGCGGCAGGGCTCTTCATGCGGACCCTGTCAGCGCTTGGGACTGTCGACCTCGGGCTAGATCGAGACCCCGTGCTGGTCGCGAGCGTCGACGCGCGGCACAGCCTTGTCGAACCGCCACACCGAGTTGCCCTCTTTCATCGAGTAGTTGATGCAGTTGCCGCGCCGGGCGTGGCGCACGCTGCGGCGTCTGTGATGTCGCCGATGAGCGGCAGTGATTGGCAGAAGCACTTCATGGTCTTGGGACGCACGCCACTCTCGCAGGACGAGAGCAAGGCGTTCATCAACGCGATTAGTCCCGCCTGGTTCGCGACGTACGGGATCACACGCTTGGCCGGCCGGGACTTCGATACGCGTGATCGCGCTGGGACGCCAGCCGTCGCCATCGTCAACAAGGCATTTGCGCGGAGATTCTTGGATGATGCCAACCCGATTGGCCGCATGATCCAGTGGCAGCCGATGGTTGCGGGCGACGAACGGCCATCGATGGAGATCGTTGGCCTGGTTGAGGATGCCCACTATCGCCACGTGCGCGAGTCAGTTCCCCCGACCGTCTACTTCCCGCTGGCGCAGGCGACGAGCGACCTGGGACCGCCGATAGAGACGCACATCAACATCGATGTCCGGAGCAGCGGGCAATCCACCGCGTCACTGACGAAGAGCGTCGCCGCGGCGATCAGCAAGGTCGACCCGAATGTGTCGCTGACCTTCCGGCCGCTCTCCGATCGGATCAAGGCGTCGCTACTCCCAGAACGGCTCCTGGCCATGCTGGCCAGTCTCTTTGGAGGGCTTGCGCTGCTCCTGGCCGCAATTGGCCTCTACGGCGTGACGTCGTACTCCATCCGTCGTCGTCGGAGCGAGATCGGTATCCGGATGGCTCTGGGAGCAGACGGCGCGAGCGTGGTGCGGCTCGTGCTCGGGCGCGTAATGGTTCTTGTCGGCCTGGGTGTCCTGATTGGGGCGGTCGTCAGCCTGTGGGCGTCACGCCTCGTCGAGGCGCTGCTCTATGGCCTGGAACCACACGACCCGCTCACCCTTGTGACGGCCGTGGCCCTGCTTGCGAGCATAGGCGCGCTCGCCGGCTGGCTGCCCGCCCGGCGCGCGGCGCGCATCGATCCAGCGCGTGTGCTGAGGGAAGGCTAGCCGCCTGTCGAATCTTCGGACTACTCGGCACGGAGAGACTTCAGCGGCGCGACGTGGGCTGCTCGCCACGCGGGCAGGTCACTCCCTAGAACACCGATCAGTTTAAATCATGGGAAAGATCAGTTCTTTCTATGTCTCCGGGTATGCGATTCGTGATCTGATGCGTTCGCGGGCCGACGGCCCAAGGAGGCATGCTGATGACGATCGCGCGCTGGACACCGCCTGTCGCACCGACCAGGCAAGAGCAGTTCCTGCTGAAGCGTCTGGACCGGGTACGGAAGCTCCTCGGGTTTCTGCGTCTGCATCGGCACGAGTTGTTCGATGAGGGCTTTCAACAGGAGCTCGCCACCATGTACCGCACCACGGGCGCCGGGAAAGAGGCGCGGCCGCCCGCGCTGATGGCCATGGCGGTGCTCGTACGGGGCTATCTGGGCATGTCCGACGCCGAGATGATCGAGTTGACCGTCGTCGACCTGCGGGTGCAGATGGTGTTGGGGTGTCTGGGCGCCGAGGCGCCGCCGTTTTCGCAAGGGGCGTTGCACGAGTTTCGCGAACGGCTGATCGCGTTCGACCTCGATCGCCGCCTGCTCGAACGCACCCTCGAGCTGGCGAAGCGCACCAAGGCGTTTGACTATCGGAAACTGCCCCAGACCCTGCGCGTGGCGATCGATTCGAGCCCGCTCGAGGGCGCGGGCCGGGTCGAGGACACGTTCAACTTGCTGGCCCATGCGGCCCGCAATGTGGTCCAGTGTGCGGCGCGCCTGGTCGGGTGGACCGAGGCGCAGGTGTGTACGCGGGCAGGCATTCCGCTGCTCGCGGCGTCGAGTATCAAACAGGCGCTCGACATTGACTGGAACGACGCGGACGACAAGGCCGAGGCGATCAAGACGTTCGCCCGTCAACTCGACGCTCTGCAGGCGTGGATCACGCATCACCTGCCCGAGGAAGCCGCCAAGCCCCCGTTGAAGGCGCAGATCGAAACCCTGGTGCAAATTCGCGCGCAGGATCTCGAGCCGGATCCCCTGGGCGGCGGACCGCGCATTCGCGCGGGCGTGGCCGAAGATCGACGCATCTCGATCGAAGACGCGGACATGCGTCACGGCCGCAAGAGCAAGAGCAAGCGGTTCAATGGGTTTAAGCGCCACATCGCGGCGGACGTCGATCGCGGCCTGATCCTGGCGTGCGCCATCACACCCGCGAACCGCCCCGAGGACGACGCCGTTCCCGCCTTGACGATCGACCTGGACCGGCAGGGACTCGCCATCGACCAGTTGTTGATCGATCGCGGGTACATCAACAGTGCCCTCGTCGACGAAGTGATCAGCCGGCGCGGCAAGATCGTGTGTCAACCCTGGAAGTCGCACAACGGGCGTCTCTTCCCGAAGTCGGCCTTCACGCTCAATCTTCGCGACCGAACGATCGCCTGTCCGAACGGACACGTGCAACGCGTGACGTTCGGCAAGGTCGTCGAGTTTGATCCCGACGTGTGCGATCGCTGCGCGCTGCGCCCGCAGTGCACCACGGCGGAGTTCGGCCAGGGCCGCTCCATCGCGATCGCCGAGAACGAGCCGCTGCAACACAGACTGCGCAAGCAGATCCAGACGTCTGCGGGACGAGGGGCCCTGCGAGAGCGCACGATGATCGAGCACAAACTCGCGCACATCTCGCAACGGCAAGGCAACGACGCGCGCTACCTCGGCCTCCGCAAGAACACCTTCGACCTCCGCCGCGCGAGCGCCATCCAAAACCTGGAGACACTCCATCGCGCGGAGATCGAAGGGCGAAAGGCTGCGTAATGGTGTTACTTTCAAACCGGTTGGCGTTCTAG
>JBOGIN010001240.1:0-3183 GCA_050742275.1 Vicinamibacteraceae bacterium | reverse complement strand
TCCCCTGGACGTGAATCTCCTCCCCCTCGGCATTTCGCGGAAAGTCGAAGGCGTCCGGGTTGATGTATCGATCGGGCAGCTCTCGACCTGCCGTTGGATCGCCCACTACATCCGGCCGCGACTGGGTGAACGATCCCATCAGCAGCCAATCGGTGCCGAGCGTCGGCGTTTGGAACTGTCCCTGAGAGAACGTGGCGATGCCATTCACCTGCCAGCCGCCGATGATGGCATCCACCACCGGATGGAGATCCGCCAACCAGGCGCGGTCCCGTCCAATCGGCAGCTCGTACACCCAGCTCGCCACGAACCTGTGCGGAACATCGTACGTGCTGTGGCCCTTGTCCCACGTCTTGAACTCCGTGGAGAGCGCCGAGAATTCATCCGTGGTGCCGAGATCCAGATGCTTCTGCCACGTGTACGACCCCAGGAACCAGAGGCCGCTTGACCATCGCTTCTCGAGCTTCGCCGTCAGCGCGTTGTAGCTCGACCACCCACCGTTGTAGGCCATCAGGATGAACGTGTAATCGGGAAACGGCACGCGCTCACTGATGGGAATCGTACCGGTCGGGTCGAGCGTCGCGATGTTCAAGTTGCGGCGCTGCGGCAGCTTCTGGCCGGTGCTGCCGACGTACTCGACCTCCACGAGGTAGTGCGACGCGAGGCTCTTCTGAAAGCCAAAGCTCCACTGCGTGATGTACGGCGTTCGACTCCGTCGATCGACGGTAAACGGATTGGTGCTCTCCGATGCCTCGAACGACGGGAGCATGTCCCGCATGAAGAGGTCCGGCGCCTGCGGGTCGCCCTCCAGCGTCTGGGCCTGGAAGAATGGCGGTCCCAGACCCTTGAACTGCTCTTCGTTGAAATTGTCGGTGGCGTAATAGATGCCTGCGCCGCCGCGGACGACGAGGTCGTCGACGAACGGCGTCCGCCAGGTGAAGCCGAGCCTCGGCGCGAAGTTGTTCCAGTCCGGATCGATGATGTCCGGGCGCACGCCCTCTCCCGCGAGGACGATCCGCCCCTCCTCCTCGCTGAAGACGAAGCTCTTGTTGTCCTGCTCCACCGGTGAGCGCGCGAACTCGTAGCGCAGGCCGTAGTTCAACGTGAAGTTCGGAAAGATGCGCCAGTCGTCCTGCACGTACCCAGCCCAGTACGTCGTGCGCAGGTTCTGGATGGAGTCGCCGAGCGCGCCGCTGGCGCGCGACGGGATCCCCAGGAGGAAGTCGGCGAGCCCGAGCCCCTCCTCCTGGAGGCCGGTGTAGCGGCCTTCGAAGGTGAAGCTCGGATTCCCGCTGAAGTTCGTGATCTGAAAGTACCGTTGATGGCTGATCTGGAAGCCCGCGCGGATGTTGTGCCGCCCCCGGACGAAGCTGAGGTTGTCGGTGAACTGGAAGTTTTCGTCCAGCGCGCCGATGGCCTGTGACAGCGAGCCGATACCGCCGAACCCGGTCATGTTGAAGGCGGGGACGCCGAACATGATGGGCTGATCGGTGGTGTTCTGCAGCCCGAAGACCTCGCGCGCGAAGTCCTGCCCGTAGGAGGTCTCTGCCAGGCGGTACGTCCGACTGCGGTTGTAGCCGAACCGGAACTCGTTGAGTAGATTTGGCGTGAAGGTGTGGTTGTGGGTGACCGTGACCAGGCGATTGCTCAGTGGGAATCCCTCACCGCCATACGGGCGCAGCGCCTTCGCATCGAGCGTCTCGTCCGAGTAGGAGAAGGTGCCGAACAACTGGTCGCGCGGTGTCAACAGATGGTCCATCCGCACGTTGTATTGATCGAAATCGTTGATGGTCTCCGGCGTCCCAATGGTATTGAAGCTCGGAAGGTCCGGGCTGTTCCTGGGCACCTCGACGTTTGGCAGCACGGTAAACTCCGTGGCCAGCTGTGTCGTGGGATCGAGACGGTCCGACGGAATGACGTTCCCGGGAAACGGACGTCCGGTCGTGGGGTCGATGACGTCAACGCACTTCGCTGATGACGGAGTGGCGCGGCACAGCGAAGAGCTCGTGGGAAAGAGGCCCGTGCCGGCGCTGTCGTCGGCGAGATCGCCGGCCAGCTGCGCCGCCGACGGATACATTCCGGTGGCGCTCGACGAGAAGCGCTGGCGGAATCCCTCGTAGTTGAAGAACCAGAACGTGCGGTTGCGCCCGTCGTACAGCGCGGGCAGCATGACCGGCCCACCCACGGCCGTCCCGAAGTTGTTCTGCTCGAGCGGGCCCTTCTCCCGATCGGTGCTGTTGAGAAAGAAGTCCGTGGCGTCGAGCGCGTCGTCGCGGAAGAACTCGAACACGCTGCCGTGCAGCAGGTTCGTGCCCGACTTGATTGTCGTGTTGACGATGGCGGAGCTGCGGCCGAACTCCGCGCCGAAGGTGGAGCGCTGGATCTTGATCTCTTCGATGGCGTCGATGCTGGGACGGATGCCGGCGTTGCCGAACCGCGCGTTCCGTGTTTCGATGCCGTTCACCAGAAAGCTGTTGTTCGACTCGCGTCCGCCGGCGATCGACAGCGTCGTGTCGCCACGGCCCGTCCAACTGCCTGCTGGCGACGTCCCAATGCCAATCGGGACCGCACCCGCGGAAATTTGCCCGAGCTGCAAGGGATTACGCCCGTTCAGCGGCAGCTCGACGATCGGCCTGCTTTCGAGGACCTGGCCGATGGCGGCGCTCTCGGCATTCAGCAGCGTGGTCCCGGCCGCCGATACGCTGACCGTCTCCGCCACCTCGCTCACCGTGAGCGCGACGTCCACCCGCGCACGCTGTCCAACCTGAATCCTGACGTCGCTGACGGTGGTGTCTTGGAAGCCGTCCGCGGAGACTTCGAGCGTGTACTGTCCAGGCCTGAGCTGGCCGAACAAGTACACGCCCTGCTGATCAGTTGTTGCCGCGTGTTCGATCTTCGTGTTGACATCCGTAAGCTCGACCGCGGCTCCTACAACGGCCAGGCCGCTGGGATCGACGACCCTCACGACCAGATCGCCGGAGATCGATTGCCCGTACGCCGGCTGGGCGGCAACGACCACCAAGAAACACAAGAACACGGACCACGGTTGGCGCGTTGTGACCCTCTCCGTAGCTCGCGTCGACATTGATCACCTTCCTTCTGACACGTCCATTTCTACCGAACCCACTCGTACCGCATGTCCTACGCCAGTGCGGTCCGGACAGCCTGTCGCGAGGGCCTTTAGAG
>JBOGIN010001239.1:0-5109 GCA_050742275.1 Vicinamibacteraceae bacterium | reverse complement strand
TCCTTCCTTCTCCCCTTCCACAGGGGCAATTGAAGGAGCCAACTATGCCGAGTGCTTATCGATGATCAAGACCGGAAAGATGGAGTGTTTCCGAACAACTCGGGATAGTCCGGGATGCGGGATAGTGCCGCAGACTGTGCGGGTGAGCCGCTTCCCCGCGAGGCTCGGGCAGGTCGTGCGGGCACGGTCGCAGTACTTGGCGAGGAGATACCGCACGCCGAAACGGGTCAGGGGCGCACCGCGGTGATTGACGAAGAGAGGCTGCGGCGATACCCGGGTCAATCCGCGCTCGCAAATGTACGCGCGAAGCAGCTGTGCGGTCTGCGGCCATAAGGGGCAGAGCCGCTCTTTTCGCCCCTTTCCGACGAGCCGGATGTGGGCTGGCGAGATCGGCTGCACATCGGACGCGCGAACGTCGAGGATCTCCTGGACGCGGGCGCCGGTGTTAAACAGCGTGGCCAACAACACGTAGTTGCGGCGCCCGTCGCGTGTGGTGCGATCGATCGTCAGCAGGGCGGCTTGGATCTCGTGGTACTCCAGATATTCGATCACGCGCGCAGCACTGCGCTTGAATGGAATCGCGAGGATGCGCTGACACTGCTCGAGATGCTCGGGATGTACGCTGGCAACAAACCGGAAGAAGGCATGAATGGCGGCCAAACGGACATTCCGGGTCGAGGCCCGGTTGCGCTGTGCCGGCTCACGGTCGTGCAGAAAGGCGACGATGACGTCGGGCGTCAGGGTGTCGAGATCCAACTGGGCCACCGACCGACCCGCGTGTCCGGCGGCGAACCGCAGCAGGAGGGCGAGGCTGTCTCGATAGCTGCGGACGGTGTGGGGACTGGCGCCGCGGACCTGGGGAAGGTGCTCGGCAAAAAACCGGCGGAGCGCGCACGCGAGCGTCGTGAGCTTGGCGGCGGTCATGGCCGCTCTCCTGCGGGTGTGCCGGTCACGAGGGCGCCGCATGTGCGAAGGAATCGCAGGCTGGCCGCTTGCGCCAGGGTGGTCACAAACGGCAGGTAGTACGCGGTGGACACCGGTGACACGTGACCCATGTACGTCGAGAGGAAGGGGGGCTTCGCTTGGGGATCGACGCCGCGGTGATACCACCGGAGCAACGCGTGCACGGCGAACGTGTGGCGGTTATGCCGATGTCGGCATAACCGGCAGCATGCCGGGTCCCGGGTTATGCCGGGTCGCCGTGTTGCTTGAAGAAGATCCGGGGGGATCTCGCGAATGCGATGGCGGTGGACCCGGCATAATCACAGGCTCTCCAAGAAGCTCAGCAAATGGTCCTCGGGCCGGTAGCGAGAGGGTTTGATGCCGAGCGGCTCGACGCGTGAGAGGGCCTGCTCCTTCAAGCGTAGATCCGCGTGCAGATACATCTGAGTCGTGTCGACGGACTCATGACCCAGCCACAGCGCGATCACGGATTGGTCGACTCCATGGGCACGCAGTTCCATCGCTGACGAGTGTCGAAGGACATGGGGAGTGACCGTCTTCTGTTGCAAGGAGGAAAGTGTTGTTGGGCGCGTTGCGTGTGGCGGGCGACCAGTTCTTCGATTGCGTCACGACTGAGCGGCCGACCGCGAATGCTGGGAAACACGTGATCGCTCTGCGGGTTCAGATCCTGTCGCAACCAGGTCTCCAAGACAGCGGCCGTCTCACGGCCGAGCGGCGTGCAGCGCTGTTTCCGCCCTTTGCCGTCGCACCGCACGTGTGCACCACGGCCCAAGACCACGTCCTGGCGCAGGAGACCGGTCAGTTCCGAGACGCGCAGACCGGTTTGGATGGCGACGGCCAGGAGGGTCCGGTCGCGACGGCCGATCCACGTTGACCGATCGGGGGCAGCGAGGACGGCGGTGATCTCCGTGCGGTCGAGAAACGAGATGGCCTTGCGCTGGTAACGTTTGCTGGGCATCGCGAGGACCTGTTGGCAGAGCAGGGCGTGCGCCGGTTCGGCGAGCTCGACGTAGCGGAAAAACGAGTGAATCGCGGCTAGACGCGCATTGCGGGTCCGAGTACTGTTGCCGCGCGTCTGCTCGAGGTGCTCGAGAAACTTTCCGACGAACGTGGGCTGGAAATCTTCCGTCTTCAGCGTGGAGGGCAGCTTGCCCAGCTGGTCGGCGGCGAAGCGCAGGAGCAGACGAAACGTGTCGCGATAACCGGCGATCGTATGGGAGCTTGCCTGCCGCTGTCGGAGCAAGCGTTCAGTGAAGAAGCCTTGCAAGAGCGACGGGAAACTCGTGGCGATCATGGCCTGACCTCCGCGGCATGCTGCGTCAGACGCTCCGCCGCGAGCTGCAGCAGCTCCGGGACGGCTTCGAGGTACCAGTACGTGTCGGCGGTGTGCACGTGGCCGAGATAGGTCGACAGTTTCGGGAGTTCGCGTTCCACATCGACGCCCGCCCGGTACCACGCGATCAACGTCTGAGCCGCGAATCGATGCCGGAGGTCCTGAATGCGTGGCCCGCGCCCGTGGCGCCCCCTGCTGGTCGGCGGCCGCAACCCGACCGTGCGCGAGACGACCGCGAAGGTGTACCGCGTCATCCATTCCGTGACACGGGTACGTCGTTCCGACACGAAGAAGGCCGGGGTCATCGACTGTGGCACGATCTGATCTCTCGCCTCGCCGTACGCCCGCAGTGCCTCCCGCGTCGTGGGGTGGATCGGGACCAGCCGAGACTTCCCGAATTTCGTGCGCCGAATCAGGAGCATGCCCTCCGCAACGTCGACGTCGGATCGATCGAGATGGAGCGCTTCGTTGATCCGCAGGCCCGTCACCGCCAGAAGTCCAAACAACGTGGCATAGGTATGCCCCCGGAGTTTCTTGGCGGACGGCAGGGCGGCGGCGCTCTGGATCAGGCGGGGCACGTCCTGATCGTGATAGAGCCGCGGCGGTTTCCGGCGGTACCGCTGGCCGACCAAGTCCGCGGGCGGCACCTCGGTGCGCGGATCGGACAAGCGGCGCCACACAGCGAAGCGCCGCGCGAGGCTCAGTCGCCCGGCCCACGTGCTGGGCTGGGCGTCGGTGGGTTGAAGCGCCCATTGGCGCGCCAGCTCGGTGGTGATGAACGGACTGCTCGCCTGGTCCACGTACGCCACGAAGGTGCGTAGGAGGCTAGTCGGCAGCCGGTCGACAAACCCCAAGGCGCGGCGCATGGCCAGGTACTGTGTGAGCGCGTCGGAGAGGGCGCTCATCGCGCACCTCCCATCGGGGGCCATGGTTGGGCGAGCGCGCGCAGGCCTGCGAGATCCACTTTCGCGTAAATCTCTGTGGTCTGCACGGCACGATGCCGCAGCACGAGGCCGATCTCCGGCAGCGAGGCGCCCTGGCGCAGCATCCGGGTCGCGAGACTATGCCGGAGCAGGTGGGCGCCTTTGAGGGCGGGCGACAAGCCGGCCCGCGCCAGTGCGCGTCGCACGATCGTGCTGACCGTGCTCGGATGGCTGAAGCCTCGTCGTGGCGCCTTCATACACAGAAACACTCGCCGTGTGCGGTGTGACGGACGATCCCGACGGACGTACGTCGCGATGGCCTCCCCGACCTCCGTCAGCAACGGGAGCCGATCTTGCGGGAGACGCTTGCTGCTGCGCACGAGGATCTCCCCCGCGCGCCACTGGATGTCGTCGAGTTCTAACGCGATGATCTCGCCGGCGCGCAGCCCGAGACGGGCGAGGAGCAGGAGAATGGCGCGATCGCGCCGGCCAACCGCCGCCTGGACGTCACACGTGTGGAGCAGGCGCTCGACCTCCTCCGGACCGAGATATTTCGGAATCGTCGCCAATCGCCAGTCGGGCATGCGGGGCACCCCGGCGGCGAGGTCTCGGTCAATCGCGCCGCGTTGCCACAAGAAGTGGCAGATGGAGCGCAAGGCCGCCACCATGTTCTTCGCGTGGCCGGGACTCATCGTGTGCGCGTGTCGAATCACAAACGTCGTGATCGTCGACACGTCGAGTGCGCTCGGAGTCAGCGGGCCGTCGCCGAACCGATCGCTCAGAAACCACCGCAACACTCCGCCATACTTCGTGACCGTGGCTGGCGCGAGCCCCCGCTCGGCCGTCAGATATTGCTCGTACTGCCGCTGCAGCTGGCCCAGGGGAGACTCGTCGATGACCGGTGCCGGCGAGGGGACCACGGCCCGTGCTCGGAGATGGGTGAGAAACTGATGAAGCGTCGCCGCATTCCCACGGTGCAACCGTCCCTGACGCGTACGGTTCTTGATAAACGTGCCGACCAGCTCGTCATTCAGTTCGTGAATGCCGTGTCGGCGACGGGTCAGCCACTGACTGAAGTGCCCAAGCAGGGTGAGCTGCGCACGAACGGTCGTGGCGGCGTACCCGCACTGTGCGAGATGCGTCGCGAACGCGTCGAGCTGCGAGCCGATGATCCCTGATCGCAGCCGCCGAACCGTGTCTCGATTCTCGATGAAGTCATCCAGCATGTCTCCTCCGTTCCCGGCCAAAGAGCCGTGCGGAAGAAGACAGCCGGATTATGCCGACTTAGCAAGGACCAAATCTGACCGTACAGGCGCGGAAAAGCCATCCCGCACGCTGAACCCGGCATAACCCGGGATCCGGCATGCTGACGGTTATGCCGATGTCGGCATAACCGTCACCGCTTCGCCGTCTGCACGCTGCTCGACGCCTATCAAACGGGCGAAAACGTGCAGACGCGGCTCCATGTGCTGTCGACATATCTCGGGCACGTCGACCCCGTCCACACCTATTGGTACCTGTCCGCCGCGCCCGAATTGCTGCACCTGGCCGGCGATCGCCTCGAACGTGACCTCGGAGGTGGCCTGTGAGTGCGCTGGCCCCCACGCTCGAGGCGTTTTTCACAGACCGTCTCGTGCGGCAGCGGCAGGCCAGCGTCCACACCGTGGCCGCCTATCGCGACACGATGCGGTTGCTGGTGCGCTTTGCAGCCCAGCGCCTGGACCGGCCGCCATCCCAGCTGGATGTCGCCCAGCTTGACGCGACGCTGATCAGCGCGTTCCTTGATCACCGTGAGCACGACCACCGAAACAGCATTCGCACTCGCAATGCGCGGCTCGCGGCGCTCCGCTCGCTGTTTCGCTTTGCCGCCCTCCGCCATCCGGAGCACGC
>JBOGIN010001238.1:0-2296 GCA_050742275.1 Vicinamibacteraceae bacterium | reverse complement strand
GTCCACGTGTGTGAGAGCCGCACTCCAGGCGCAGGCGCCTCGCAGGCGTCGGCCGGCGTCCTCGCGCCGTACATCGAAGCAGAGTCGCGCAGCTCGCTCGAGGCGTTGGGTGTGCGTAGCCTGGCGCTGTTCGACGAGTTTCTGTCGCAGGTGGCGTCGGATGCGCAGCAGATGGTCCCTTACGTCCGCGACGGGACGTTGGAGGTGGCGGCGGACGACGCTGGCGTGGCGCGGCTCGAACGATCCTGGCAGACGCTCCGCGAAGAGCAGGTCGATTGCGAGCTGCTGACGGCGACCGAGGTGCGCGAGCGCGAGCCAGCGATGGGCCCCCTCGCACAGGCAGGGCTGCTGATTCCGACGCATGGCGCGGTGTCTGCGCGCGATCTCGTCAACGCGCTGGCTCGCGCTGCGCAGGCTCACGATGTCACTTTTGCGAACGCGTGCACCGTCCGTCGCGTGACGCCCGGTCGCGAGGCCAAGGTTGCGACAGATGGTGGTGTCCTGCGAGCAGAGGCTGTTGTCATTGCCGCCGGCGCCTGGGGTGGGTGCGTGCCCGTGGAGCAGGGAGCGGTTGTTCCGGTCCGGCCCGTGCGCGGCCAATTACTTTCGCTCGCGAACGTCTCGACCGCGCCGCGGCGCGTCGTCTGGGCACCCGATTGCTACTGTGTTCCCTGGCCCGATGGCCATCTGCTCGTCGGTGCGACGGTGGAGGATGCCGGCTTCAACGAGCAGGCGACGCTTGGTGGCGTCCGGCACCTGGCAGCGGCCGTCAGCCGCCTCTTTCCGGGGCTCGAGCATGCAGAGCTGGAGAACGTACGGGTGGGGCTTCGACCGAGCTCGCCCGATGGGCTCCCGATTGTCGGAGCGTCAGGGCAGTTCCACGGGCTCGTTTATGCGACAGGACACTACCGCAACGGCATTCTCCTTGCGCCGCTGACGGCGCGCGTTGTTGCCGATCTCATCGCGAGCGGGCGTGAGGATCCGATGCTCGAGGTCACCGCTCCCGCCCGCCTCGGCTTGTGATTCCATCTCTTGGAGGACACGACATGCGACTCAGTGACGCAGAAATTGGCGAGCACCTGCGAGGACTTCCCGGCTGGACTCGCAGGGGAGAGGCGCTCGAGAAGCAGTTGACGTTCGCGTCGTTCCCAGACGCAATCACTTTCGTGACGCGGCTCGCGTTCCACGCGGAGGCCGTCGATCATCACCCTGATCTCTCGATCAACTATCGCCGTGTGACCGTCGGATACTCCACACACAGCGAAGGAGGTGTCACCCTCAAGGACATCGAAGGGGCCAGACATGCAGAGGAGTTCGCCACGCGCTGGACTTCTTCCTGATCAGAGGTCAGCTATCAGGGATCAGCTATCAGCTCAGCTATGATTCGCCGTGTTTCACGGAGACCCACGCTGAGAGCTTGATTGCTCTGCCGGCGGCTTGCCGCGATTTCTAGACTCGACTATAGTGACCCACGAATCGGAAGCATGAGGCCCGCGACGCGCGCACGGGCCATATCGCGCGCCGCAGGCGCCTGAGAACGTCGGGACTACTTCTCAACCCCACCTTCAGGAGGAGTGATGAGTCGCGCCCCTTCCGCCCTCTGTACTATTCTGACGCTGGCGCTGGCCGGTCCGGTTTGGGCTCAAGAAGAAGCACGACCAGGCGGCGCACCCGAAGCCTTGGATCCAACGGCCATCCAGCAGCTCGCTACCGAGGCTGGTGGCGCCGACCGCGTGAGCGTCAACCGCGCAACGGGCACCGTGCGCTTCGTCCGCATGGGGCCCGCGGCTGGGGTCGGGACGGATCAGCAACGCCGCGCTCCCGAGATCGCCGCGAGCGCCGACCGCCATGGCCGCGTGATGGCATTCCTCGAGAGACATGCGCGTGCGTTCGGCCTCACGGGCCCGCGCACGGAGCTCGGGCTGCTCAGCGCGGCGCCGGACAGGCGCGGCGGAGAGCATTTGACCTACCAGCAGACGTACCGCAACCTTCCCGTGTTCGGCGCCATCTTCAAGGCGCACTTCGATGCGGCGGACAACCTCACGGCGGTCAACGGCGCGATCGTCCCAGACATCAACGTCGATGCGACACCCACGCGTGCCGCCGACGACGTCGCGCCCGTCGCCGTCAGGGCGGTGGCCGCCGAGCACGAGGGCGTGAGCGTCACCGTCCAACACACCCGCCTCTTGGTATTTCGCGAGGGGCTCTTCAAGGGCGTGCCTGGACCGAATCGCCTGGCCTGGGAAGTGGAAGTTGGCAACCGACGAGACGTCCGCGAGTTCGTCTACGTCGACGC
>JBOGIN010001237.1:0-7434 GCA_050742275.1 Vicinamibacteraceae bacterium | reverse complement strand
CGCGGCGCGGATGGCGGGAAAGCGCGTTTGGTCGAAGGCTGCCAGCCACTCCGCGTCCGACGTCACGACGATGTCACCGCCGCGGGCCACGCCGACGTTGTTGACGAGGATGTCGACGCCGGCCCATTCCTCGATTGTCCGCTCGACGATCGTGCGAACGCCGGCCTCCGTTGAGACGTCCGCGGCCACGACCATCACATTGGAAGCGCTCGGCGCGACCGCACGGACGTCGTCGGCCGCCTGCTCGAGCCGCTCGGCGCCGCGCGCGCAGAGCGTCACCCGGCAACCTTCGGCCGCAAGCGCCTTCGCGCTCGCCAGTCCCAGGCCGCGGCTCGAGCCGGTCACGATGGCAACTTTGTCGGTGAGCTGCAGATCCACGGATGATCAGGAAACGGGAAACGGGAAACAGGATTCAGGATTCGGGATTCAGGATTCGGGAACGCTTGTGACACCGTCACCTGGTCGCAGCGTCAGTCACTGGGTCCGCCCCCCGTCAAGTCGTTGAGGCGCCAATCGAACGTCGTGTACTTCACGCGAAACGTATTCTGACGAAGGAAGGCGCGCTCCCTGGGAAAGAGGTTCGGCTCGAGGAACTGGACAATCGCCAGCTCGATGGGGCTGCGGCCCTTGTATGCGCCGTCGGGGTCACCCTGTTTCGCATACGCCTTGATGAAGTCCTCACCATGCCAACTGAAGATCGCCGTCACCGAGAGCTCACCAGTTTCCCTGTCGAGGATTGAGCACTCGGCCCGGTCGACGCAGTCTTCCGCAACCGCCTCGAGCTGCTCTGCGAGACGCGCTCCGGCATACGCCTCGCTCCTCAACCGTCCGCTGCCCACGGCGCCGCGCCCCAGCGCAAGGTAGAGTCGCGGTTCACCGAACTCCGGCAGGATGGTCTTCGAAATCTGGTCCAACGTCACGCTCCGCCCCGCGGCACGATGCGCGAGCCGCTCGAATGCGCCGGGGATCTGCCGAATGCTGTTGGCCGGATATTGCTTCGCGCGTCCCCTGATCGGGTAGTTGTTGACGACGGTTCGCAGCACGAACGTGTTGTAGGCGTTCACCCAGAACGCGGCTTTCTCGTCAGCGCTCCAGGCCTCGTATGTGGCGGCAGAGACGTTCAACGAAGCGGCATAGCGATCGAGCCGCGCGCGTTCTCCCTTGAGCGCCGCGTAGTAGACGAGACCGTCGCGCACATAGAGGTCCAAGATCGCGTCGAGCGTGCCGTGCATGCCGCCGCCGCGGCTCTGTCCCGGCTGCGCCCGAGGTGCAGCCACCAGCAAGGTCGCGAGGAGGAGCGCGAGGTGTGTCGTGAGCCTGGCGATACTCATACGAGATACAGGGGCCTTTCTTCCTCGCTATGTCTCCAGACGCTGTAGGAACTGGTTCAGCGACCTGCCAAACGCCTCCGGTTGCTCGAGGCTCGAGAGATGCCCGGCGCCTGCGATGACGTGCACGGCGGACCCTCGGAGAGCGCACGCCATGTCCTGGCTCATCGCGGGCGGCGTCACCAGATCCTCATCACCAACGATGATGAGGGTGGGGCAGGTCAGTGTGGGCAGCAATGGCCGCGAATCCGGCCTCGTCTTGAGACACTCGAGCGCGTCGACAATGCCGCTGGCGCTGTTCTGCCGAACCATCGCCCGCACCTCCTCGAGGAGCTCCGGCCGGCGCTTGTGAGTGGAGGAGCCGACGAGCTGCGGGATCATCGCGTCGGCAATGGCTGCCGCGCCCTGCTCCCGCGCTACCAACTTCAAGCTGTCGCGCTTCGCGCGCGTCTCGTCCGTGTCCGGATCCGCGCGCGTGTCGGCGAGCACCAGCGCCCGCACTCGGTGTGGCGCGCGCCGGCAGAGCGCGAACGCCACATACCCGCCCATCGACAACCCGACCACGACGGCGGAGTCGATGCCGAGCGCGCCGAGGAGCGCGTCCACGTCATCGGCGTGATGGGCCACAGACGAGGCGGCACGGCCGCCTGGCGCGAGCGCCGAGCGGCCCAGCCCGCGAAGGTCCAGCGCAAGGCCGCGCCAGCCAGGCGGCAGCGTCTCGAGCTGTGCGCGCCACATCTCCGCCGTGAGGGGAAAGGCGTGGATGAAGAGCACCGCAGCGCCCGTTCCGGCTTCCAGGTACGCGAGGCGCCGTCCCGGCAAGTCGAGGCGTCGATGAGGTATCGCCACAGGCGACACAATGTACTACACGATCAGCTTTTGCTGCTCCATCCCCGCTCTGCGTTACGATCGACCCTGTGGCTGCGCTCGCGCGCTTTGCCTGGTTCGTGGTGGCCTACAACCTCGGGGTGATCCTCTGGGGGGCCTACGTCCGCGCCTCCGGCTCCGGCGCCGGGTGCGGCAATCACTGGCCGCTGTGCAACGGCGACATCGTGCCGCGCGCACCGGCGATTGCCACACTGATCGAGTACTCCCACCGGCTCACGAGCGGCCTGGCGCTCATCCTGGTGATCGTCCTGCTCGTGGGCACGCTCCGAGCAACCAAGCGCGGTGATGCGGCACGCCTGGGGGCCTGGATGGCGCTGCTCTTCATGCTCACCGAAGCCGCGGTGGGCGCCGGGCTCGTGCTCTTCGAGCTGGTGGCGGACAACGCGACCATGGCGCGCGCGCTGTTCATGGCGGTCCACCTGACCAACACCTTCATCCTGCTGGCCTGGCTGGCGCTGACGGCACACTGGCTCTCGGGTGGAGCCCCGGTCCGTCTGTCGCATCGCCCCGGCACCACGTTGCTGTTCGCATCAGGCATTATCGGCCTGCTGCTTGCCGGCGCAAGCGGCGCCATTGCCGCCCTGGGCGACACGCTGTACCCTGCCGGCTCGCTCACCGAGGCGCTACGGGCGGATCTGTCGTCGACGTCGCATCTGATGATTCGGCTGCGGGTCTTGCATCCCGCCATCACCGTCACCGTGGGGCTGGCGATCCTGCTGATGGCCTGGCGGACCGGGCTCCCGGAAGGCGCTCGCCGAGGACGGGTCGCGGCGCGTCTCGTTGTCGTGACGACGCTGGTGCAGCTCGCGGCAGGTGCGGTGAACGTCCTCCTGCTGGCGCCGATCTGGATGCAGCTCGTTCACCTGCTGCTGGCCGACGTCCTCTGGCTCTCTTTCGTCGTGCTCGGGGCGTGCGCGCTGGCCGTGCCCGGACGCGAGCCCGCGGGACGCGTGGCGCTGTCCCCCGTCGCGCTGCGCGATCATTCCCCTTGAAACCTTAGGGGTTCTGTGGCAGCATGCTCCCTTAAGAATTCTAGGGGAGCGCCATGGAACGATCCAGCCTCGACGTTGTTCGCGGGACGCTTGACGTGCTGATACTTCGCGCGCTGTTCTGGGGACCGCAGCACGGCTACGCCATCTCGCAGTGGATCCGCGAACAAACAGACGAGGACCTGCTGGTCGAAGAAGGCGCGCTGTATCCAGCGCTCTACCGCATGGAGGCCAAGGGCTGGATCCAGGCCAGATGGGGGCTGAGCGAGAACAACCGGCGCGCCAAGTACTACGCGCTCACCGCCGCGGGTAAGCAGCGCCTGAAACAGGAGACGGCGACCTGGGAGCGCTATACGCGCGCCGTTTCCAAGATCCTCTCCGCGAGCCAGGGGCCGCAACCGAAGAGGGCCTGATGGCGCCGACACCGCCCGCTCCGGATCCCACCGCCACACGCGAGCCGCAATGGCGGCGCCCGCTCCGCTTGTTTGGCTCGGACGCGGCAGCCGACGTCGATGACGAGATCCGGTTCCACGTCGAGACGAAGGCGCGAGAATTGGTCGCCCGCGGCTTGCCGCCGGAGGAGGCGCGCGCCGAGGCGTTGCGCGCCTTTGGCGACGTCGTGCAGGTTCGGCGGATGTGCGAGCAATGGGGGAACACGCGCGAGCGAACCGGACGGCGCAGAGACTACTGCGCTGGCTGGCTGCAGGACGTGCAATATGCGTTGCGGGTGTTACGCAAGGACGCGAGCTTCACGTTGGTAGCTCTGCTGATCCTTGCAGTAGGCATCGGCGCGACGACGGCCGTCTTCAGCGTCATGCAGGCGCTGTTGCTGCGCCCCTTACCCGTGGCGACGCCCGAGCGTCTCGTCTGGATCGACAACACCCTTCAAGGGCCCAACAGGGCCGCGACGAACGGTACGCGGGCCGCCACATTTCTTTCATGGCAGCGGGGGAACCGCTCCTTCGAGGATCTTGGGGCCTACATGGTCTTCTTTGGGTACTTGGGCTACAACCTGACGGGCGGGAACGGCGAGCCGGAGCGCTTGAGCGGCGTGCCCGTCACGAGCAACCTGTTCTCGCTCCTGGGAGTCCATCCTGCGATCGGTCGAACCTTCCTGCCTGATGACATCTATCGCGCCGATGACATGGTCACCGGCGGAGCTCCCTCCGCCGTGATCCTCACGGACCACTTCTGGCGAAGGCGCTTTGGCGGCGACACCTCGATCGTGGGCAGTCACATCACGATTAATGGCAAGCCGACGATCGTGGCCGGCGTCATGCCGGCCAGCTTCGACTTTGCCGCCCTCTTCGCCCCCGGCGCCCAGGTGGACCTGTTCACGCCCATGCTGCTCGACGAGGCCGCGAGTAGGATGGGCAACATGCTGGCAGTGGTCGGCAGGCTGCGCCGCGGCGTGACACTTGCCTCGGCGGAAGGCGAGCTTCTGTCCCTGACACGCGCACTCCAACGAGAGCGGCCCGAATGGGGCGACAGCTATGGTGGCAAGCTCTCGCTTCTGCACGATCACGTCGGCGGAGGCGTGCGGCGCCCGCTGCTCGTCCTAGCGGGTGCGGTGGCATTCGTCCTGCTGTTGATGTGCGCCAACGTCTCGAACCTCCTACTGACCCGCACGGCTGCGCGCCAGAAGGAGCTGGCCGTGCGAACCGCACTGGGCGCCGGCCGGGCACGGCTCGTGCGCCAGTTGCTCATCGAGAGCGTGCTGCTGTCGACAACTGGAGCGTCGCTCGGTCTGCCACTGGCCGGCGCTGCAGTTCGTGTGATCACACACCTCCAAGACAGTCGGGTCCCACTCGTCAGCCAAGTTGCTGTTGATTGGCGTGTTCTGATCTTCGTCGTCGCCGTTTCGATTTCGACTGGGCTTCTCTTCGGGCTGCTTCCGGCGCTTCAGACGAGGCGGATCGACCTGCAGGGGACGCTGAAGGAAGCGGGACGCGGGTCGAGTGGCGGGCGTGCGCAGCAGCGGACGCGCAACCTGCTCGTGGTGTCCGAGCTTGCCTTGGCGTGCCTGTTGATCGCCGGGACGGGCCTGCTCTTGCGAAGCTTTCTTCAACTGATGGACGCGGACCGCGGCTTTCGAACGGAGCAGGTCACCACAACGTGCCTCGATCTCGGACAGCCGTATGCTCGCGTGGAGCAATTCAGTGCGTTCTTAGAAGAAGTGCGGCGCCACGTCGCCACCGCGTCTGGTGTGGTCGCTGTGGGCTTCACCGACGCTTTGCCGCTCGACCGAAATCGAATATGGGACGTTGGTGCTGTCGGCGACGTCGCCGAACGAGGCGACCGATCCGGGACATTCGTGAGCATGGTCACGCCAGGTTATGTCGAAGCATTGGGCATCCCGCTTCTCGACGGTCGAACGCTGACCACGCATGACATTGCGCGAGAGCAGCGTGCGGCGATGCTCGGGCAGACGCTCGCGCGCAGGCTCTGGCAGGATGGCCGTGCGGTCGGCCGAATGATCGAGACAAGTGGTGACCGCTATCGAGTGATTGGCGTGCTGGCCGACGTCCGCCAGACGGCATTGGAAGAAGCACCAGGCCCGCAGCTCTACCTTCCGGTGACGCAGAACCCCATGTTGTCGCTGGACCTCGTCCTCCGCACGACAAGCCACCAAGCTGGAGCGTCACCAGGGCCGGCCGCCATCATACGCGCTGCTGTCCGCGCCGTGGACCGGAACCAGCCAGTCGGACGCTTCCGTACAATGGACGATCTCGTGTCACGCGCGGTGTCGGCTCGCTCGTTCCTGCTCTGGCTGCTCGGGGGCTTTGCCGCCATGGCGCTCGTCCTGGCGTCGCTGGGCGTTTACGGCGTGATGGCGCACGGTGTGCTCCAGCGAAAACGAGAGATTGGAATCCGGATAGCGCTCGGCGCCACCGCCGGTGCGGTGCAATGGGCAGTGCTGCGACAGGTTCTCGCGCTCGCGGTCCTCGGGCTGGCGATTGGTCTCGCGGGTGCGTTTGCCCTCGGTGGGGTCATGACGAGCCTCTTGTATGAAGTGCAGTCGAACGATCCCCTCACGCTCGTGACGGTGGTCGTCTTGCTGTTCACGGTCGCGTCGGTCGCCGGCTACTTGCCCGCACGCCGTGCCGCCGGTGTCGATCCGACCGTCGCCCTCCGGTCGGAATGAGCCCCACCGTCTGGTCCCCTTCATCGCAGATTCTCTAACGATCGAGCCCTCTCGCCGTTGCAGTGCCTGCGCCTCCAGCGGCGGTGTCACCCATGTTCCGCCGAGAAATAGCTGGAGTTCGGCCAGAAACCTACTGGCACGACTCTCGCTCCGAAGGGCGGCGCAATGGCTTACCAACTAACGGCTAGACAGAGGGTACGGTTATGGTATATGCTACGACCTATGCCGATCAAGGCAACACTGAGCCCGGAGCGCCGGGTCCGCCTCTTCAAGAACGGGAGAAATCAGGCGGTCCGGATTCCTCGGGAGTTCCAGCTTCCCGGAAAGGAGGCCATCATGAGGAAGGAAGGCGAACGACTCATCATCGAGCCGGCCCCACCGAGGTCGTTGTTGGACGTGCTCGCAACGCTCCAGCCAATCGGCGAGGAGTTTCCGCCGATCCACGACGTGCGCGTCGATCCGATCGAGCTTTGACGCGCTATCTGCTCGACACGAACATCGTCTCGGATCTGGTCCGCCACCCGCAGGGACGTGTGGCGCAGCGCATCCGCGAGGTGGGCGAGGCTCGGGTCTGCACGAGCGTCATCGTCGCCGCGGAGCTTCGCTACGGCGCCAGGAAGAAGAACGCGGCACGATTGACGGCACAGCTCGAAACCGTGCTCGAGGCGCTCGACGTCCTGCCCTTCGAGGCGCCGGGCGACACGGCGTATGGCCCCTTGCGCGCCCACCTCGAACAGGCTGGGCAGCCGATCGGCGGCAACGACATGCTGATCGCTGCCCACGCCATCGCACTCGGCTGCACCATCGTCACCGACAACGACCGCGAGTTTGCCCGGGTCGACGATCTTCCCCGAGAGAATTGGCTTCGATAGCTTGGTATCGCATGTCGCAATTCCGATGACGTATTCCGAGATACAACACAGCACTAAGCTAGCGTTGATCGAGCTTCGCGATCCGCCTGCTATGGCGGCCCCCCTCGAAAGGCACCGACAGCCAGGTGTCGACGATTGCGCGTGCTTCCGTCTCGGAGACGAGGCGCTCCCCGAGCGCAATCACGTTGGCATCGTTGTGGGCGCGGCCGAGC
>JBOGIN010001236.1:0-4874 GCA_050742275.1 Vicinamibacteraceae bacterium | reverse complement strand
TCAACGTGGACAGCTCCATCTTGGCCTTCTCGGCCGCTTCCTTCAAACGCTGGAGCGCCATCCGATCCTTGCCGAGATCAATGCCTTCGGCCTTCTTGAACTCCGCGATGATCCAATCGATGATCCGCTGATCGAGATTGTCGCCGCCCAGGTGGGTATCACCGTTGGTCGCCTTGACCTCGACCACGCCCTCGCCCACCTCCAAAATCGAGATGTCGAAGGTGCCGCCGCCGAAGTCGTAGACCGCAATCTTCTCGTCCTTCTTCTTGTCGAGCCCGTAGGCGAGCGCGGCGGCGGTTGGCTCGTTGACGATCCGGACGACCTCGAGGCCGGCAATCTCGCCGGCTTCCTTGGTAGCCTGGCGCTGCGCGTCGTTGAAGTAGGCAGGGGCCGTAATCACGGCCTTCGCCACCGGTTGCCCGAGATAGTCCTCGGCCGCCTGCTTCAGCTTCTGCAGCACCATCGCCGAGATCTGCGGCGGCGCCCACTTCTGCCCCCCCGCGTCGATGCGCACGTCTTGACCGAGTGGCGCCACCTTGTACGGCACCATCTTCATCTCTTCCGAGACTTCGTCGTACCGACGGCCCATGAAGCGCTTGATGGAAAAGACGGTATTCTCTGGATTGGTGACCGCTTGCCGCTTGGCAACCTGGCCGACGAGACGCTCACCCGATTTGGTGAACGCCACGACCGACGGCGTCAGCCGACTCCCTTCCTGGTTCGTGATGACGGTCGGCTCGCCGCCCTCCATGACCGCCACTACCGAGTTGGTCGTACCCAGGTCGATGCCAATGATCTTGCTCATAGCTATTGATCCTCGCTCCTCTGTTGCCGGCAACCCCGCTACGCCCTCGGGACGCTCATCGGAGGCCCAGTTAACATCAGCACCAGCATAAAATATGAGTCTTATATTGTCAATGCAAAGTGACGACCCAGCACCGGTGGCGCGTTGGGCGGGCAGCTGGCCCGGCTGCGCGGCGTGACGTGGGCGGGGCCGTGATCAGTCGCGGTGGCCACCCGCGACCGATCACGAACCACGGACGAGTACCTTTCTGTTACACTGGGACTGCCAACCTGCCTGAGCCTCCGCCGCCGCGCTCGGCGCTTCGGTGGACAAGCTGCATCGAGGGCTTCATGCGTCCCCGTGCCCTTCTCTCCTTGTCAGTAGGATCCGTCGTGTGCCTGCTCGGCGTTTTCGCGGCCGGGCTCGACCGTCCAGCCTTCGCTCAATACCGAGACTCCGGAACAATCGAGCAGAGCAACGGCAGCGTTCCTCGTGTCGACGAGTACACGCAGGAACCGGTGTCGGTGGACGTGCCGCCGCCATCGGTCTCGGACGTCGACGGCCACGCGCGGCTGGTGCGCCGCGGCGAAGAGGAGGCACTATCCATCGGCATTCCGTTGCTCGCGGGCGACTCGATTGTGACCGATAGGGGTCGCGTCGAGCTCGTCTGGGGGAACGGCAGCAGCTTGTCCGTGGACGAGGACTCCCGCGTGGACCTGCTGTCGGACGATCTCGTTCGCTTGGTCGGCGGCCGCCTCCGTGTGGAGCTCACCCCACGGGATCGCGCCGACCGGAGCGCGTCAGCGGTCCCGTTGCGCGTCGATACGCCCGACGCGACCGTCCAGATGCAGGACGGAGGTGACTATCGTATCGACACCGGCTGGGACGACCGCGCCGGCGAAACGACGGTCGCAGTGCTTCGGGGCGAGGCTTACGTGGCTCGCGACGGAGACCAGGTGACGCTGCTCGCTGGCGAGCGCGTTCTCGTACGCGCCAGCGAGCCGCTGGCGCCCATGACCTTCAACGTGGCGCGCTTCGACGCCTTCGACACCTGGGTCGACCAACGCCAGCGCAATCGGCAGGACAGCGCCTCGGTGGATTACCTGCCGTCCGAGCTGCGCCCGTATAGCCCCTCGTTCGACGAGTACGGCAGCTGGCGGCGCGACCCTACGTACGGCTCGGTCTGGTATCCGCGTGTGCACTCCGGCTGGCGTCCGTACGTCGACGGTGGATGGCGCTACTACCCCACGTATGGCTGGACCTGGTTCGTTGGGTCGCCCTGGGGCTGGGTCACGCATCACTACGGCCGCTGGGGGATTGGTGCTGGCGGCGCCTGGTTCTGGATTCCCGCGCGGCGCTGGGCGGGAGCTTGGGTCTCCTGGGCGTGGACCCCGAGCTACGTGGGCTGGTGTCCGCTGGGCTGGAACGGACGGCCGCTCTACGCGTTTGGCTCTTGGCGCTCCGGCTACGGTCGCGGGTACCGCCGCGGCTATCGTGATGGATACTTCGACGGCCGGCACGCCTGGAGCGTCGTCCGATGGAACCACTTCGGACATGGGCGCTTGGACCGGCGGCACGTCGTGCGGGTGACGGACGTCGATTGGAGCCGCTCGCGGGTTACGGTAAGCCATGCCCTGCCACGAACCGCGACGCGAAGCTACGTGTCCCGCTCGGTGGCCGTAAGCCGTGACACGAGAACAGCGGTCCCTCGTGGCCGAGTGGTCTCCTCCTCCGGCTATGCCCGCACATCGAGGTCACGCGCCTCGCACGCGGTGGCGCCGCGCAACGCGGAGCAGGCGCGCACGCGTGCTGCTCGTGAGTCGACCGTAACCAGCAGCAGCGGCAGCAGCCGTGCGCAGCGACGCGCTCCGAGCGCTGTGTCGTCGACGATGGAACGGTCTCGCAGGATCGATCCCATCGAGTCGCGGGACCTCTCCCGGCGTCGCGCCGTCCCGAGAGATGACCGAACCATCTCGTCGTCATCCTCGTCTCGCGACATTCGAAGCACGCGCAGCATCGATCGTCGCAGCGCAAGCTCCGAGCCGCGCAGTCTGCGGCGTGCGGTGCCGCGCGGCGGGCCAGACGTGCGCGTCGAGTCACGCTCGCCTGCGCGCTCGAGCGTACGCGCGCCGTCACCGCCACGCGCATCATCCAGGATGCGCTCGGCGTCACCGTCGCGTGCGCCATCGCAGATGCGCTCGGCGCCGCGTTCCTCCGAGGCGGCAAGAGCACGATCCGCTTCACGAGGTGAGTCCAGAGCTGACAGCAACCGCGGCAGCGGCGGACGCCGCGCGGTGCGCCGGAGAGAGTAGGGGGAAAGGGATAGAGGGGTAAAGGGATAAAGGGTGCTACCCAGATAGGCACGCGGCTGCTATCCCTTTATCCCTGAAAAAGATGACCAACCACATCATCCGTGCGGCACGCCAACTGACAATCGTCCTGGCGTTCGTGACTGCCATCGGTCTCGGCGCCGCCTGCGGGGTCCTGTTCGTCTATGCGGGCGACCTGCCTCAGATTTCAGCGCTCGACGACCAGGCGCTTCCGACGATCTCGCGTATCTACGCGAGCGATAGCAAGGTGATTGGCGAGTTCGCCACCGAACGGCGTGTCATCGTTCGTTACGACCAGATCCCACCGGTGCTCAGAAACGCCATCGTTGCGGCCGAAGACTCTGGTTTCTTCAACCACATCGGTTTGAGCATCCCCAGCATCGTCGTGGCGCTCATCCGGGACATCATCAAGCGGGAGCTCTATGCCGGTGCAAGCACGCTCTCTCAACAGCTCGCCCGGCAACTCTTCCTCACGCTCGAGAAGAGCTGGGAGCGAAAGATCAAAGAGGCCATTCTCGCGATTCAGATCGAGAAGCGGTACACGAAGGAAGAAATCTTCACGATGTACTGCAACAAGATGTACTTCGGACACGGCGCGCACGGTGTGGAGCAGGCATCCCGGCTCTATTTCGACAAGTCGGCAAAGGATCTGACGCTCGAGGAGGCCGCGCTCATTGCTGGCATTCTCCAGGGAAACGTCCGGCAGAGCCCGTACGTGAACATGCGTGCAGCCGTGTGGCGGCGTAACTACACGCTGCAGCGCATGGCAGACGAGGGATTCATCACGCAGGCCCAAGCAGACGCGAGCACGAAGAAGCGCATCGTCACGCGCGGGGGCCCGCAGCGGCCCGACTCGCCTGCCCCCTACTTCGTCGAGCAGGTTCGCCAGACGCTGGAGGCGGAATATGGTGCCAAGCAGCTCTACGAGAACGGGCTGCAGGTGCACACGTCGCTCGACCTGGAGCTGCAAGAAGCGGCGACACAAGCACTGGAGGCCGGCCTCGCACGTCTCAACAAGCGGCGAAAGGATCCTACCATCGAGGGCGCGGTGCTCGCGCTGGACAACGACACGGGGCAGATTCTCGCGATGGTCGGCGGCTCCGATTTCGCCCGCACGAAGTTCAACCGCGCCGTGCAGGCCAAGCGGCAAATCGGATCCACCTTCAAGCCCATCGTCTATGCGGCGGCCGTGGATCGCGGCTACACGGCGGTATCTGAGCTCCAGGACAAGCCCATCTCGTACATCGCTGGCCCGGGACAGCCGCTCTACGAGCCCCACAACTACGACCACCGCTACGAGGGGGTTGTCACGCTTCGACGGGCGCTCGAGCAATCACGCAACGTGCCGACGGTCGGGTTGATGCACCAGCTCGGCCCCCGCCACGTGGCCGACTACGCCCGCCGTCTGGGCTTCTCGTCGCCGGTCCGCCCGTATCTCTCGAGCGCGCTCGGATCGAGTGAAGCGACCTTACTCGAGGTTGTGAACGCCTTCTCCGTGTTTCCCAACCAGGGGGTGCGTCTGCAGCCGTTCTCGGTCCTGCGGATCTCCGATCGGTCGGGAAACGTGCTGCAGGAGAGCCGGCCCGAGCCGCACGAGGCCATTCGTGCGGACACCGCCTATGTCATGCTGAGCCTGCTCCAGGGGGTCACGGCGCGCGGAACCGCGGGGCGGGCCGCCTCACTCGGCTGGCCGCTGGGCGGCAAGACCGGCACCACCAACGACTATACGGACGCCTGGATGGTCGGCTTCGACCCCGACG
>JBOGIN010001235.1:0-6869 GCA_050742275.1 Vicinamibacteraceae bacterium | reverse complement strand
CCTTCATCCCGCCCAACACGGGCGAGTTCGGTGAGTACGGGTGGAGCGGCGTTCTGCGCGGCGCCGGTGTGATCTTCTTCGCCTACATCGGGTTCGACGCGGTATCGACGGCGGCGCAGGAAGCGCGGAACCCCCAGCGCGACATGCCCATCGGGATTCTCGGCTCGCTCGTCGTGTGCACGGTGCTGTACGTGCTCGTCTCGGGCGTGATCGTGGGCCTGGTGTCCTATCAGCAGCTCGGCGTTGCGGCGCCGATGGCTGTCGCGGTCGACGCGGCACGGGCCGCCGCCACGGGAACGTCGCTTGCGCCCTTCATCGGGATCCTGCCGTTCCTGGTGAAGCTCGGCGCCGTCGCCGGCTTGAGCTCCGTGATGGTCGTGATGCTGCTGGGTCAGACGCGCGTGTTCTTCTCGATGGCGAAAGACGGCCTCCTGCCGCGCTGGGCGGCGACCATCCATCCCAAGTTTCGGACGCCGTACATCACAACGATCGTCACGGGCGTCGCGGTCGGCATTGCCGCCGGCTTCACGCCGATCAACATCCTTGGTGAGCTCGTGAGCATCGGCACGCTCCTGGCCTTCGTCATCGTGTCGGCGGGCATCATCGTGCTGAGGTACAAGCGGCCGGATCTCGAGCGGCCGTTCCGGACACCATTCGTACCGGTGGTCCCAATACTCTCGGTCCTCGTGTCGCTGGCGCTGATGCTCGGTCTTCCCGTGGAGACGTGGGAGCGCTTGGTGATCTGGATGGCCATCGGATTCGTCGTGTACTTCGTCTACGGGTACCGTCACAGCGTGCTCCGGCACGCCTCCCAGACGACGCCCTCGTCCGACCCAAGCTAGAGCGGATCTGCGTATGCCCTGGCCACAGTCCTATGATCCCTTTCACAGCGCGCTGGTCTCCACCGTCGCCGCCGCATTTCCCATCGTCGTGCTGCTGGGCGGTCTCGCCGTCTTTCGCCTGAAGGCGCACCATGCCGCCCTGGCCGGCCTCGCGACCGCGCTGGCCGTGGCCATCCTCGGCTTCGACATGCCCGCAGGCTTGGCCGTCCGCAGCGCGGTCTATGGCGGCGCGTATGGCTTGTTGCCGATTGGGTGGATCGTTCTCAACGTCATCTTCCTCTATCAGCTCACACACGAGCGCGGCCTCTTCGGCGTCCTGCGCGAGAGCATCACGCGGGTGAGCGACGACTGCCGGCTCCAGTTGCTGCTCGTCGCCTTCTGTTTCGGCGCCTTCTTCGAGGGCGCCGCCGGCTTCGGAACGCCGGTCGCCGTGACCGGGGCGATGCTCATTGGGCTGGGATTCACACCGCTTGCCGCGTCGGGCCTCTCGCTCATCGCCAATACGGCGCCGGTGGCCTTCGGCGCGCTCGGCACGCCAATCATCGCGCTGCACAGCGTGACCGGAATCGATTTGCTTACTCTGAGCGCCATGGTCGGGCGCCAGTTGCCGTGGTTCTCGGTGATCGTGCCCTTCTGGCTCATTTGGGCGTTCGCAGGATGGCGAGGGATGCTCGAGATCTGGCCCGCCATCCTCGTCGCCGGCGTGTCGTTCGCGATTCCGCAGTTTCTCGTGTCGAACTACCACGGTCCGTGGCTCGTGGACGTGATTGCGTCCATCATGTCGATGAGCGCGCTCGCGCTGTTCTTGCGCGCTTGGCAGCCCACCCGCATCATGCGGCACGAGGGCGCACGGGCGTCGACTCCCGAGGCGGCGCCGGCCGAAGCCCCGCCCCGGGCCGCGACGGTCAGCGCGTGGATGCCGTGGGTCATCCTGAGCGTGGTGGTCTTCGCTTGGGGGCTGCCGGCCATGAAGGCTTGGCTCGATGGCCTCTCGACCGTCGCGCTTCCAGTGCCCGGCCTCCACGAGTTGGTGCAGCGCGTGCCGCCCGTCGTGCAGCAGGCGACCGCCGAGCCCGCCGTGTACGTCTTCAACTGGATCTCGGCCACGGGCAGCGGCATCCTCGTGGCGGCGCTCGTCGCCGGCGCGGCGATGGGATACTCGCTTCGTGAGCTCGTGCGAGCTTACTGGCGGACGCTGCTGCTCGTGCGCACATCGCTGGTCACGATTGCCGCCATGCTCGCGCTCGGCTTCACCACGCGGTATTCGGGCCTCGACGCGACGCTCGGTCTGGCATTCGCGCAGACGGGCGTCCTGTATCCATTCTTTGGAACCCTGCTGGGGTGGCTCGGCGTCGCCCTGACCGGATCGGATACCTCCTCCAACGTGCTCTTCGGGAGCCTCCAGCGGATCACGGCCGAACAGCTCGGTTTGAGCCCGACGCTCATGGCGGCCGCCAATAGCTCGGGCGGCGTGATGGGCAAGATGATCGACGCGCAGAGCATCGTCGTGGCCTCGACAGCCACGCGCTGGTACGGGCACGAAGGGGACATCCTGCGCTACGTCTTCTTCCACAGCCTCGCGCTGGCGTGCCTCGTCGGCCTGCTCGTCGTCCTTCAGGCCTACGTCGCACCATTCTCGGATATGGTCGTCAGGTGACGCCCCCTTTGCATCGCTGGTGAATCGTCCGGCTTGGCGGACGGCTCGTCTCGGAGTGGTGTAGCCACGAGCTGCGGCGTAGAGCCATCATCTCATATGCATGGCTACGATCTGATTCTGACGCTGGCCGGCGGGCTTGGCACGGCCTTGGTGCTGGGCTACGTCACGCAGCGCCTCGGCCTATCGCCGATCGTCGGCTATTTGCTCGCTGGTGCGCTCGTCGGACCGCACACTCCGGGGTTCGTCGCGGACGCCGCATTGGCGGAGCAGTTGGCGGAGATCGGGGTCATTCTGCTCATGTTCGGCGTGGGGCTTCAATTTCACGTCGAGCAGCTGCTCGCCGTCCGGCGTGTGGCTATCCCGGGCGCGGTCGCGCAGAGCGTCGTCGCGACGGCGCTGGGCGCGATTCTCGCGCGCGCCGTGGGTTTGGAGTGGTCCGCCGGCTTGATCTTTGGCATGGCCCTGGCCGTGGCGAGCACCGTGATGCTCGTGCGCGTGCTCGCCGACAACAACGATCTGCATACGAAGGCCGGCCACATCGCCGTGGGCTGGCTGGTCGTCGAGGACCTCTTCACGGTGCTCGCGCTCGTGCTGCTCCCCGCCCTCTTCGGCCCAACGAACGCCCAGACGTCGGTGTGGGTCGCGTTGGGTGTGACGGCGCTGAAGGTGTCTTCGCTCGTCGCGTTCACTGCCGTCGTCGGCACGCGCGTGATTCCGCGGGTCCTCGACTACGTCGCGCGGACTCGGTCGCGCGAGCTGTTCACCCTGACGGTGCTCGTCATGGCGTTGGGGATCGCGGTCGGCTCAGCACTTGTCTTTGGCGTCTCGATGGCGCTGGGAGCGTTTCTTGCCGGCATGGTCGTCGGCCGCTCCGAGTACAGCTTGCGTGCCGCGTCGGAAGCGCTGCCCATGCGAGACGCGTTTGCCGTCCTGTTCTTCGTCTCGGTTGGCATGCTGCTGGATCCGCGCGGCTTGCTCGACGCACCAGGCCTGGTCATTGGCGCCCTCGTGGTCGTGCTCCTGGGTAAGCCGCTCGTGGCGTTCCTGATCGTGTGGGCCATGAGGTACCCAATGAGGGCGGCCATCACGGTCGCAATCGCATTGGCGCAGATCGGCGAGTTCTCGTTCATTCTCGCGACACTCGGCCGAGAGCTTGGCGTGCTCACGGCGGAGGCGACCAACGCGCTCGTGGCGACGTCGATTGCGTCGATTGTGCTCAACCCCTTGTTGTACCAAGCCATCGAACCGGCAGCGCGATGGGTGGCCGCCAAGCCGCGGCTTTCGAGAGTCCTGAACCGTGGGCCGTCGACGCCGATCGAGTCGGACTCCGTGCGCGAAGAGCCTTCATTGTCCCCGAGCCATCGCGCCGTGGTGATTGGTTACGGCCCGACGGGCCGAACCGTCGTCGGTCTGCTGCGTGACAACAGAATCGAGCCGACCGTCATCGAGCTGAACATGGAAACCGTGCGCCTGCTTCGAGCGGAAGGCATCGACGCCATCTATGGCGACGCCACGCGCCCTGAAGCCCTCGTCGCGGCAGGCGTCTCCGGGGCGGGGACCCTCATTCTGGGGGCGGCAGGGATGGCTGGCAGCACCGAAGTCATCCGGACGGCGCGCAGCTTGAACCCAGAGATCCGTGTTCTCGCGCGCGCCGCGTATCTTCGCGACGTCCGAGCCCTGAAGGCGGCAGGCGCCGACACAGTCTATTCAGGTGAAGGGGAAGTGGCGCTCGCCTTCATCGAGGACATTCTCGAGACGCTGGGCGCCACACCGGAGCAGATCGATCGAGCGCGTGCGCGGGCGCATCATGAACTGTCGACGGAGGCATGAGCCTGGTCCTCGTTCAACGCGCGGGCAGCATGTTGCGAATCGCCGCGATGCGCCAACCGTCCGCGTGGCGCGCCATGATGAACGTCGTCCACATCTGCCGGTTGCCGCCTGCCGGAAGATCGGCGATCTCGTAACGTCCGTCGGCAATCGCCAGGTCGGGCCCAAGCGCGCGAACGCGCTCGACCGTGATCGTGCGCGTGCCGCCCGTGCGCCGAGACGATGCGAGGGCGCCGCGGACGACGTTGTCGCGCCCCCTGCGCCACTCGCCGGAGGAGGTGAGCTGATCGGCATCCTCCGTGAAGAGCGCCTGGATCGCCTCCGCGCCGCGTTGCTCACGTGCCTCCACATACTTGGCCACCAGCGCTCGAATGGCCGCTTCGTCGGCTGCCGCGCTCCCGGCGGTCTGAGCACCTGCTGGAGCGGCTCGAAGCGTCACGAAGGCGAGCACCGCCAGCAACCCCGCCGCATGGATCACGAGTGGACGCATCAACACACCTCCTGGAGTTCGTGCGAATCGTCGGAACAGCATGATGCCGCAATCGAGCGTCAAAAACGGAACGTGTACTGAAACTTCGCGGACGCCTTCGTCTCTTGCGGCCTGAACCGCAGATTGTCGCCCTCTTCGTGAATCCAGCCCTGATTGAACGCGATGAACAGATCGTTGCCGGGCTGGAGCGTCCAGCGAATGCGGCTCTGCCAGCCGAGATTTCGCGACCGATTGTCGTACTGGACCAGGCTGGAGAACGACAAGCGAGGCGAGACGGCGTAGCTGACCCGCGAGGTGAAGATGCGCGCCGTGAAGTGGCCCTCCGGCAGCCGCGCGAACGTCTGGTTCGTGTCCAGCTCAATCATGAAGCGGGGTGGAAGCTTGTACGTGATGCCCGCGCTGACCTCGGTTGCGCTGCCCGACCAGTAGTTGCCGAAGATCACCGTGGCGTTTCCCGAGAGCGGGCGCTTCTCCGCCGTGGAGAAGAGATTGGTCTTGAAGCGCGTGAACCGGTACTCGCCGGGAGGCAGGATCACGCCAGGTGAGATCTCGAACGGCTCGAAGAGCCGCTCATAGGTGGGGTTGAGATCCAGGATCCCGTGGAGGTTGTCCCCCGAGTTGAAATGCCAATCGAACCATGTGATATACACGTTCCAGCTCTCGAGCTCGCCGTTGTCGAGTCGCGTGAACTGCGTGTAGAACACGTCGTGGTTCATCTGCTGCACGTTGAGAAAGCTCCGCGGGCGAGGGTTGTAGCTCCCGGCGACCCTGAGCATGCGGACGTTGCGCCGCTGCACGAAGCCGAGCGCGGGATCGAAGTTCTCCTGAACCTCACGAAGCACCACCTGCGCGTCGTACTTGTCGTTCGGCACGCGCGCCGAGAAGCCGTACGACCAGTCCTTGTCCGAGCGCGCTTCCCGCGTGCCTCGCACGGCGTACGCGTTCACATCGAGATTGCGCGAGCCACCGAGGAATTGCGACGTCGCGAAGCGCAGGTCAGCGCCATAGGTCTGCGCCGATTGTCCCAGCGCCGGATCGCCCGCGCTGAAGATCGCCCCCACGTACGACTGCCGGAAGAGGTTTCGCTTGACGCGTCCGACGAAGAGGTTCTTCTCGTCGACGGAGGCCGCGAGGTCGCCCGTGCGGACCCCCAACATCCCCACATCGGTGCGGCCGACCTTGCCGGTCAGCTTGATGCCCGCATCCAGGGGGACTTCCTCGCCCTCCAGCAGGCCGATGCGGCGGCTGAAGAACGGATAGACGTCCGCGCCAGCCTCCGGAATGCCGCCGGGCGGCTCCGGACCGAGGCTGGCGAAGCTAAAGACCCCCGCGTCCTCCAGAAAGAACGATCGCTTCTCGGGAAAGAACAATGAGAACCGGGAAAGGTTGATCTGTCGCTCGTCGACTTCCGTCTCACCGAAGTCGGTGTTGAACGTGGCCGTCAGCTTCAAGCTGGAGGTGACGTTGTAGAAGAGGTCGAGGCCCGGCTTGTGGCGGAAGTCATCCGTCCGGGGCGTGTCGACGTACAGCCAATCGCCTGCGAGAAAGGGACGGAGATCCAGACCAATGCCTTGAGACAGCCCGTCGAGCTCGGTGATCTCTCCCGCTTCGGAGACCTGCAGGAACTGCGTCTCGAGCCTGGCTCCCGACCAGCGGTCCTCTTCGAGCTTTCGGTAGATCGTCCGCGAGATGTTGAATCCCCACACGGCGCGCCCGGCAGGGAAGCTCAGGCTCTTGAAGGGAATCGCGAACTCCGCCACCCAGCCATGCGCCGTGCGCGCCGTCCGGACATCCCAGATCGCGTCCCAATCGGTGTTGAGCTGGCCGTCGGTGGCAAGGCCATCCACCAGCGCGCCCGACGGATTCGTGGCGAAATAGAAGGCATTTCGCCGGTCGTGAAACGTATCGAGCAGGATCTCGATGCGGTCGTCCGAATTCAGCATCGAGTCTCGCATCATCTGCGTTCCGATGACGCGCTGCGGCTCGGAATCGTAGGCGACAACGCCCACGTACAGGTGGTCCTGGTCGTGGAGCAAGACGACCTCGGTACGCT
>JBOGIN010001234.1:0-2599 GCA_050742275.1 Vicinamibacteraceae bacterium | reverse complement strand
CTATTGTACTCGTCGAGCTCGTCGCGCAGGCGGGTGGGCTCGCGGCTGCCGCGAGCGCTGAAGAAGCGCCGCCGGCGGGGCTGCCGCTGCGTGTGGCCGCGCTCGGGCCGTTCAAGTTTCCGGCCCCGGCTGGCCCCGGCAGCGCGCTGGTCGTCGACGCGCGCGTGGTCGGCCGCATGGGCGGTCTCGTCAAGATCGAAGGCGAGGTGCACGCAGACGGCACATTGGTCGCGGCGGGCAGTGTGGTGCTCGCGGGCGCTCGTGGATCCTGATCAATCGCCGAGGACCGCGACGCCTTCGACCTCGACGAGGAGATCGCGCCGGCAGATCTCGCCGCGTGCAATCTCGATGTGATCGATGTCGGGGAGCAGGTCGGCGATCTGTGGCAACACGGCGTCGGCGTCATCCTCACGTACGAGGTAAGCGCGCAGTCCGGTGAACCGGTACGAGGCCCGTGGGGCCGGCGCCTCGATCGACGCCTTCGCCGCGTCGAGGAGCGCTTCGAGGTTGGCGACCGTCTCACGCGTTTGACGGCCAATGTCCTCCGCGTGCCGCGATTCCTCGCCCACGATGCTTGCCGTGCCGCCGACCAAGAGGAGCTGACGACCGCCGATCGGGCCGGCCGGCCGCGTGGCGCGCGCAAAGCAGGGCGGCCGCGGGCCGTAGCGGCTCGAATAGTGATATGAAGGGATCTGGCGTGGATTCTCAATCGGCGTTCCCGGCTCGTTCGCCGCGAGACAGTGCACCGTGAGCGTGTCTCCCTCCACGCCAACCGCGGACGCCGTCGCCAGCGTGTGATCGAACACACGCGGCGTGCCGTACCACGAGGTGAAGGCCCGATAGCGTCCCCGGTTGAACACCATATAGCGATCGAGCCCCTCGCCCATGGACGCATGGATGTCGGGCACGTAGCTCCAAAACCGGACAGGGTGTCGCTGCTCGACCTCGAGCAGGCGGGCGATGTGCAAATACACATCGGCCACGCGATCCTCTAACTGTGCGGGCGGGAGAGACGAGACCTGGGAGACTTCGATCTCGACAAACGACAGCTCCGGCAGTCGCCGCACGTAGACCGCGTCGAATCCGGCCCGCTGCTCGTCGACCGGCCGTCGCGGCGTGTCCGCGAGCAAGGCCGTGACCCAGCGGGGCGGAGCAGCGACCAGGGCCTGCAGTGTGGACGAACCGGTCTCGCCGAAGCGGCGACGCAGCGTGGGCAGACCGTAGGAGGACCGAGTCGTCATGGGCACGAACGGGGCCCGCGCGCCGCACGGGCGCGACCATCATACCAGCCAAGGGGCTCCGCCTTGCGGTTTGGCTGATGCCTGACTCTCTCTTGGCGGCTCCGCGCGCCGGCGCGAACTACAATGCGGGGAGGTATGGCTGTCGACCTGCCATCGGCTCGGCGTCTCCGCTCGCGCGCGCTCACGCGAGCCGGGCGACTCCAGCGAGTGATCTACGAGCTTCGAACGGAAGGATCCAGTCGACGCCGCGACGCTGCGGCCGTCGGCTTGGGGCTCTTCGTGGGCTGCTCACCGTTCTGGGGACTCCACTTGGTGCTCTGCTGGATTGTCGGCCGGCTCCTCGGCCTCAACCGGTTGAAGCTGTACCTCGCGGCGAATCTCGCGAACCCGTTCTCTGCGCCGTTCCTGGTGTTCGGCGAGGTGCAGGCCGGCGCGATCTTGCGGCGCGGCGTGCCCCATCAGCTGTCAGTGGAGGGCATCAGACAGACCAGTCCATGGGTCTTTGGTGGTGATTTCCTGCTCGGGAGCCTCGTCATCGGCCTGGTGCTCGGTGCTGTGGCCGCGGCGATTACCTACGTCACGATGGGACGAGCCGCACAGGATCCGGCGTTCTCAGCGGTCGTGCGGGAAGCTGCCGACCGGTTTCTCCCAATCGGTATCACCGCGTGGGAGTTCGCACGCGGGAAGCTGCGCAACGATCCCGTGTACCGCGAGGTGTTGTGCGGAGGGTGGCTGCCATCCGGTGGGACGCTGGTCGACGTGGGCTGCGGTCAAGGGCTCATGCTCGCGCTGCTCGCCGACGCGCGGCACGACATGGAGGAAGGGAAGTGGCCGTCGACGTTGCCGCTGCCGCCGCGCTTCGATCGGCTCGTGGGGATCGAGCTGCGTCGGCGTGTCGCACGCATCGCGCAGCGCGCGCTGGAGAAGGACGCCACCATCGTCCAGGGCGATGCCTGCGACACGCTGCCCGGAGGCTGTCGGGTCGTGCTTTGCTTCGATGTGCTTCACCTCATGTCCGCCGAGGATCAAGATCGGCTGCTGGCGTCGGCGGCACGCGGCCTCGAGCCGGGGGGAATCGTCGTGGTGCGTGAGGCGGATGCCGCCGGCGGCTGGCGGTTCCAGATGGTTCGCGCCGGCAACTGGATCAAGGCACTTGCGGTCGGGCGCTGGCGGCAGCGGTTTCACTTCCGCACGGCGGACGAGTGGCTGGCCTGCCTGGCGCGTCATGGCTTCACCGCTGACATTCAGCCCATGGGGCACGGGACCCCGTTTGCCAACGTTCTCCTGCGAGCCAGGTGGCGTTAGACGTAGCGCGCGGCCTTTAGCCCCAGAATTCACTTGTGTTGACAATCGTGGGG
>JBOGIN010001233.1:0-6263 GCA_050742275.1 Vicinamibacteraceae bacterium | reverse complement strand
GTCTTCAGGGTCGGGAGCGCTAGCCTGCGAAAGTAGGCGTTCACCTCGTCAACCGACAATCGCATTCTCCCGTCCAGCCACCACATGAGCACGCCGACGAGAGCGCCGGCAATGAAGTGGACGAGAGCCTCCGTCTGCACGGGGGTGCTTTCCGCTTTCACAACAGTCCGCGTGACGTCCTCGCGTATCAGCTCCACCAGCAGCTTGTGCAGCAAGCGCTGCACAACCGCACCACTTCGCTGGCCTACCATCGCGCGGAATGCCTCGCGGTACTCGTTGGTGTGCGCGAATACCTCGTGGCTGAAGCCAAACACGCGATCCTCGATCGTGCTCCCGCGCGAGAAGGCGTCCCGCTGACGGGCCTTGAGTGACGCGCGGAGATCCTCGAACCCACTCACGAGCAGATCGTCCTTGTTGTCGAAGTGGGAGTAGAACGTCGCGCGGCCGACGTTCGCGCGGTCGATGATCTCCTGTACCGTCAACGTTTCGAAGCCCTTTTCCTGGATGAGCGATCGCAGCGCCCCCCGAAGGAGCTGCTTCGTGCGTTCGATCCGCCGGTCTCGTCCCTTCGGCACCTTCAGCACCTCATTTCCGAACAACGCCCGGTGACTTGTTCGATTTCAGACAAATGGCGACCGCGCGTGCTGGTTCTCCTCATCGTCGGTGGGCACGATCATCTCAGATGATCGTCTGTGTACTACGGAACACATGTTCAGAAAGTGAGGCAAGGATACCGTGTCAGAACACATGACGACGACGTCAGCATCGCGCCGGCCATTCGTCCCGGGAATGGGCATCGATTGGCTGCTGCCACTCTACGATCCCTTCACGAGGCTCCTCGGCCTCGACGGAGCAAGACGGGATCTTCTGCACCAGGCGGCTCTCCGCCCAGGCGACCGCGTGCTCGATATCGGGTGTGGCACCGGAAGTCTGCTCCTTCTCGTGAGCCGGCTATTTCCGGACGTGGACGCTGTTGGGGTGGATCCTGACGAGAAAGCGCTCGCTCGCGCCGCACGGAAGGCGCAGCGCGTCGGAGCGCAGATCCGGTTCGATCACGGGTTCTCCGACGCGCTTCACTATCCTGACGGGTCATTGGATCGCGTGTTGTCCTCGTTCATGTTCCACCACCTCGAACGTGACGAGAAAGTACGAACCCTCCGGGAGATCCGGCGAGTGCTGAAACCTGGCGGGAGCCTTCATCTCCTGGACTTTGGTGGACCAGACTCGGCAGGTCACCGGTCACGTCTGCCAGGTCTGCATTCGCATCACCGACTTACGGACAACGACGCGCGTACTGTCGTACGGCTGTTGACGGACGCCGGCTTCACGAATGCAACGAGAGCCGGCGAGCGCGCTGTGCTTGGTGGCTTCGGGCGGATTGTCTACTACCGCGCCGGGAGGTCGGTCGTATGAAAACCCTGCGTGGCTGGATTGTCATGTCCTGGATCATGCTGCCGGGCGTGATGTTCGGCGGAAGCCTTCTCCTGAGGCGTCTGATCGTCGGTGATCCGGATCCATTCCAGGCGACGTGGATACGAGCCTTTCACGCACACGGCGGTGTGCTGATCATGATGTCCATCCTGTACTACATGTTCCTGGATCGCACGATGCTCTCGGCACGGGCCAAGCATGGCGCCAGTCTGACCTTGTTCATCGGCATCGGCGCGCAGGTAAGCGGATTCCTGCTGCACGCAGTCACCGGTAAGCCGGGCCACGGATCGCCCGGAACGGTCGTCACGCTCTCAGGCGCGGCACTGATTGCGCTGGCATTGATCGCTTTGGTGTATGGGTTGATACGAGCCCCACGACCGTTCACTGACGACCGCGTCTAGCGCAAGCCGCCTTGGTGGAAGGTCGGCGGCCCCGAGGGAGCGCCGACCTGCCACGATCCCAGTGTTCCTGCGGCCCACGTCCCGGTGCTCAACGCCACACCCCGCCAGCCGAACGCCGTTTTTCATCCGATCCCCCTTCTCGAGCGAGGCGGCATCGAAGCCCCTCGTCCAGCGCGAGGTATTGCGGCGCTACTTCAACAAACCCCAGCCATTGCAGTCGCTGGAGGAAATCCGACTGAACATTCTGGCGATCGAGGAAACGCAAGGGCCGCTTGGCAAGGTCCTGGGAAACGGCCCCGGCGCCCGATGACCTCCTGCGTTTAACAAGCAACAGGCGTCCGCTTATGCTAAACGCTGTGTTTATTATGGAGGGCCAGGACGCTCCATGCGGGCCGCATGACTGGCCTTGTCGAAGTCGACCGCCAGGAGGCAGCAGGTCTCGTCGGGACACAGCGGGTAGACGCCCGCGACAAAGGGCTGTCCATTCGGATCGCGCCCAGTCGTACGACCGCCTCTTCCCCAATCAGGACACGCTGCCGCAAGGCGGGTTCGGCAATTTGATCGCGCTGCCGCTTCAGAAGCAGCCGCGAGACACTGGCAACACCGTGTTTCTTGATGACCAGCTCCAGCCTTGGGCGGACCAGTGGGCATTTCTTGCCGGGCTGCATCGGATCGATCGCGCTCCTGTCGAACGGGGCGTCCAAGAAGCTGAACGGCGTGGTCGCATTCTGGGTGTGCGGTTGCCGCCACAGGAGGACGGCGATGAGGAGCCGTGGACCGCTCCTCCATCGGGTCGGCGTAAAGAACCTCCCATCATCGGTGGCCTGCCGCAGACCTTGGAGCTGGTGCTGGGCAATCAGATCTACGTTCCCAAGAGCACCGAAGATATTGGCAAAGAGCTGGACCTCGTGCTCGACGCTATCCTGCGGTCACTGACTCGCAGGCATTCGCTGACAGCGGCCAGCAGGATCATCATCCTGCCGCGGCGTCCACCGGATGAACGAGAAGGTAGTCACGTGCGTAGTGTATAAGGCTCGTGCTTGCGCCCCACACCAGGCTGTTCTGCCATTCGGCCGGAGAGTCGGAAAATGCTATTCGATGCATAGAGCCGTCCTCGGCTCGACGCGCCGCCCGACGAGCGGGAAGCCGGCACGCGAGCAGCCCGACGAAACGTATTGATCACTTCCTGGCAATGATGACCGGCGAGTGCGACCGGTGCGTATCGTACGTGTCCGCGCTCGCGAATCCCGCGTCGAGCAGCCAAGTGCGATACTCCCCGAACGTATACGTGTCGCCGTCACCGTGCAGGAACATGTTGATGGCAAACATCAGCGGGAAAGGCGGGCCCGTTCGCTCCTCGTTTGGGAGCATGTCGCCGATGACGAGCCGGCCGCCCGGTTTCAGGGCGCGAGCGGCACGCCCGATCAACTGCCGATTCGCTTCGGGTGTCTCGATGTGGCAGACATTGCCGAAAATCACGACGTCGTAGTCAGTTCCAAACTCCTCGGTGCGATAGTCGCCGGCCTGCATCCGGAAGCATTCGGCGACGCCGAACTCCTGCACGATTGTCGCCGCTTCGCTCAAGACGGACTGCAGGTCGAACGCCGTGATCTTCGCGGTGCGATCGCGTTGCGCGAAAGGAATGGACCACGCGCACGAACCTGCGCCGACGTCGAGAATGCTGCCGCCCTTCATGGTGGAGCCGGCGCCCAGATGTTCCGCAACGGCGTCAGCCGGACCCAGGCTGAGCGACATGATCATTCGGATCAGCTTCGGGAAGAACTCGCTACCGGCACCGACGTTGTCGACGGCCGTGACGGGGCGTCCCGTCTTCAGCGCTTCACGTAGCCGGCCCCAATCCTCCCACATCAGCGGCGGATGCTCGGCGATCATCTCGACAATCGACGTGCGGCGGTCACGAACGAGAAAGGTGTCGCTCTCAGCTGTGAGGGAATACTGGTCATTCCGTTTCGTCAAAAACTCCAACGCAACCAGCGAATCGAGAACCATCCGCGTGCCCCGCGGGTCGGTTCCGGCCGCAGACGCAATCGCCGCTGCCGTGGTGTGCCCGCGAGCGATGTGGGTGAAGAAATCGTAGGCAGCGGCGCTCGAGATGATGGCGGCAGGCCAGAGTCCGTGTGCCAACTGCATGATTCGGTCGGGTGTAAGCGGGTGAGTCGTTGGCACGGACTGTGTCGTTTGCATGGAACCCTCCGAAGGAACTCTGGTCATCCCGAGCACCGCACTCGGCGACCGCACGATCGACAGATGCGCGTTCGATGATATCGCAGCATTCACCGTGGCGGACCTGTACAGGTCCATGGCATGCATGCGTTCCGGTCGCGCCATGTTCAGAATTGCAGCACGTTCAATAATAATGAACACGCGGCCACTGGCGACTTGGACTCTGGAAGACCGAGCTTGACCTACACCGTGACATGCGTGACAGAATCCGCGTCCGCCCGCGAAAGAGGACTCGGATCGATCAATGAAGGAAGAATCCAACGGTGCATCACAAACGACGACGACCAAGCATCAGCGCGCAGGCTGCCTTTGGTGCAAGGCCCACAAGGACGAGCGAGAGCCAAAGCTGATCCGGCTGAAGGGGATGAAGCGCCGCGGCGACTCGTGTGGGCGGCAAGCGGCGACTGACGTACGGACTCGCCGTTCCGGCAACGTTCCGCGCCTGCGCCGGGAAAAACTCCTAAGAAAACGAGTCTTTTCGCCTTGATGGCTTTGCCTCACGCGCGTGGCTCCAGGATGGACCCGTTGGTGCCCGGTTGCCAGCGTCGCAGATCGAGTGAGCGCTGACTCAGAAACGGAACCCGACACGCGCTCCAATCCACTAAGCCCACGCAGGATCGACGTTGTTCTCCGCGTTCAGGACACAGAACCGTCCTTCGGGACCCACTTCGACGCGCTCGCTGATCGCGACGGCGAGGCCTGCACCCACATGAACTCCGCCATCGGTCGATTCACGCGGAATGGCCATGGCATCGAAACGAACCGTACCGGAGTGCCTCACGAGATCGACCCCCGCGAGGACATAGGGTTGCGCACGGGCCCCACTGAAGCGGTGCAGCAACGACACGCCGACCATCACGCTCCCGCCCTCGGCCTCGAAGAACTCGCCGCTGCGCTCGTGCGCGAGCCGATCGACTGCCACCTCGACGCTCGTACTGCCGAACAGACGCCAGTCAAGGCGGCCGCCCACCACCATGCCCTTGCCGAGGCTCCCCTCATCGTCCCACGTCTGCCCGGCGCCGACCACTCCTGCCACCGTCCCTCGCGGTGGGGCGCCCTGGGCCTGCGCGCTCGAAACAACAGCCAGCAGCAGGAAAACAACGAGCGTTCGCATTGGAGAATATCCTTCCCCATCACATATGCGAGAACCCGCCCTGGAATGGCACACGCGGTCGCTGTCGAAACCGGCCTCGTTCAGCCGTCACTCTCATGTCGGGGACATCAAGTCCCCCAACCAGACGGAGGAGAATCGCATGCAGATCAAGCTGACGAGCGTTTATGTGGACAACCAGGACAAGGCCCTGCGCTTTTACACGGAAGTGTTGGGCTTCGTGAAGAAGGCCGACGTTTCGAACGGGCCGTATCGCTGGCTGACGGTAGCCTCGCCGGAAGAGCCGGACGGCACCGAACTGCAGCTCGCGCTCAACGACAACCCGGCCGCCAAGGCCTACCAGGAAGCCCTGTTCCAGCAGAGCCAGCCCGCGGCCATGTTCTTCACCCGCGACGTCAAGGGCGACTACGAGCGCATCAAAGCGCGCGGCGCCGAGTTCACCATGCCGCCAACCACGGTGACCGGCGCGACCATCGCCAACCTGAACGACACCTGCGGCAACCTCATTCAAATCACTCAGTTAGCGCGATCGTAGGGCGGGCTTCAGCAGGATGGCCCCGGCCGGAGTCGAAACCGGCCTCGTCCGGGCGTCACTCTTATGTCGGGACATCACGTCCCGCCAACAACGCTTAGCAAAGGAGCCTCCACCGATGAATGTCCTCTTCTGGGTCCTCCAGGTCGCCCTCGCCGTGCTCTATTTCGCGGGAGGCGCATACAAAACGTTCATGTTCGACGAGCTCGCGAACCAGATGCGCGCGCTCTCGCGCGGCGGATGGCGCGCGCTCGGCGTGCTCGAGATGCTGGGCGGGGTCCTGCTGGTGGTCCCGGCCGCCGCGAATTGGATGCCGGTCCTGACCCCGCTCGCCGCCGCCGCGCTGGCGCTGGAAACCCTTGCCCTCGCGGGGCTGTACGCGCGGTACTCACTTGAACTGACCGCTGCCAACCCGCTGGTCTGGGCCGCGGTGATGGGGCTGCTGGTGGCCTTCGTGGCCTACGGGCGGTACGTGCCCAGGCCGCCGGCCTGACGCCCGCGGTCGCGCGGTCAGTGCGCGACGGAACTCCGTGCCGCAGGGCCC
>JBOGIN010001232.1:0-2855 GCA_050742275.1 Vicinamibacteraceae bacterium | reverse complement strand
AGACGGCTGTCGTTGGCCGCGCGAGATGCCATGCGGACCATCCCGGGCATTGCCGACGTCCGTATCGAGCGCGAGGAAGGGCGCCCCGAGATGGCCATCCGGGTCGACCGTGACAAGGCGGCCACGTTCGGCATGGGGGTCGGCCAGGTCGCCGAGACGCTGCAGACCAACATCGCCGGCCGACAGGCGGCCTTCTATCGCGAGCGCGGCGAGGAATACCCGATTATCGTGCGCCTCCGTGAAGAGGACCGGCAGCACGTCACCGACGTGGGCAACGTGCTCGTCACGACGCCTTCCGGACAAGTCGTGCAAGCGAAGAACCTGCTCAACCTGGAGCCGGACGCCGGGCCTACCGAGATCGAGCGAAAGAATCAGCAGCGGGTCACCAATGTGAACGCGGAGATCGAAGTGCCGCTCAGCGAAGCCGTCTCACGCGTTCAAGAGATCCTCCCTCGGCTCGACATCCCACACGATTTCACCGTGGGCTTCGGCGCAGAGCTGGAGGAACAGCAGAAGACCTTCCGTCAGCTCCAGTTGCTGCTCGTGCTCGCGATTCTCCTGGTCTATGCGGTGATGGCGTCGCAGTACGAGTCGCTCCGCGATCCCTTCATCATCATGTTCTCGGTGCCGCTCGCGGCGATCGGCGTCGTGGGAATCTTGTGGCTCACCAACACGGCGTTCAGCCTGCAGGCGTTCATCGGCGCCATCATGCTGGCGGGCATTGTCGTGAACAACGCCATTCTGCTGGTGGACTATACGATCACGCTCCGGCGGCGAGACAAGATGGCGCTGCGAGAAGCCGTGGAGCTCGCGGGCCGCACGAGACTCCGGCCCATCTTGATGACGACTCTCACGACCGTCCTCGGTCTCGTGCCCATGGGGCTCGGCTATGGTGAGGGCGCCGAGCTGCAGGCGCCGCTCGCGCGCGTCGTCATTGGCGGGCTCGTCGCCTCCACGCTCATCACACTCGTCTTCGTGCCGACGCTCTACACGATCTTCGAGGAAGGGCTCAAGGGGTTGCGGCGAGCGCCTGCCCGGGAGCCCGCGACACAGGCGCCGGAAGTCGTGGTCGGCCGGCGCGCCTGAGCCCGGGCGCGTAGCTCGGTAACCGTCATCCCGGTGATTGGATCCATCCAGTCGGCGGCGATCTCGTTCAGCGGATCCAGCACGAACAGGCGCTCGCGAAACCGCGGGTGCGGAACCTCGAGCCCTGGCTCGTCGACGATATCGTTGCCGAAGAAGATAAGGTCGAGATCGAGCGTGCGCGGTGCGTAGGACCGCGGCGCCCCGTTTGGCTCTCGCGGGGGGCTCGTGTGAGTACGCCCTCGACCGCGCTCTCGTTCGATCTCGAGAAGGAGCTCGAGCAGCTCACGCGGGCCAAGCCCCGTCACGCCGACGACGGCGCTGTTGAGAAAGTCTGGCTGCGGCTCATTCGCCACTGCCTTGGTCTCGTGGATCGACGAGGGAGTCAGGTCCGATACGTGCTCGCGCAGGCGCCCCAGCGCGTATTCGAGATGGGCTCGCCGGTCACCAAGGTTGCTGCCCAGGGCAATGGCGACACGCGCCTGCCGCATCTACTCGACCCATCGGACGGGCAAGACGCCACCGCCGGTGGTGAGCCCCCCGCGCCGCCGGCCGAGCAGGTCGTCGCGGCCCGCGAGCGCCTGCTCGAAGAAGCGCCGATGCTCGAGCACCTCTCCGAGAATAACCTTCAACATGTTGCGGTGTCGGGCGTGCGACAGCGCTTCGACCCGGGGAGCCCAGCGCTCGACGAACACCGTCTGCTGCTGCAGGTCGCCCTCGATCACCGCCCGTTGACGTGCGCGTCCCTTCTCCGCCTGCGGCACCGGCAGCGGCTCGAACGCGGTGGGCGCCTCGCCGCCCAGATCGCGGAGGGCCGTCCGCAGCCACGTCAAGTGCGTCTCCTCGCGGGCGACGATGTACTGGTAGGTGTTGTTGATGTCGTAATCGGTCACGGCCTGCGCGCCCTTGACGTGTCGATCGAAGAGCGCGAGCCGCTCGCGATAGAAGTCCTGAAGTAACAAAAGCAACTCTGTCGGCTTCACGCGCTTTGCTTTTCCTTGCAGGTAATGCAGACGCGTGTCCAGGGGATGGCCTGCAACCGCGCAGCAGAAATAGCCTGGCCACAGTCTCGGCAGACGCCGTACGTCCCCTTCTCGATCCGCGCGAGCGCTTCTTCGATCGCTTGCAGAATCTTGGCGTCGGTCTGCTTGAGCCTGAGCTGGATGTGCACCTCGTTGTTGCCGGTAGCCTGGTCGGCGAGATCGCCCTGGCGCGAGTTCACGTCCATCGACGCCTGGAGCACGCGGAGCCCGCCAACCCCGCCGGCTGAAAGCAGCTCGCTCCGCTTCTTGAGGAGCATCTCCTGAAAATCCACAACTTCCATCGACGTTCGGCCCCTCGCACACGCCCATCCCGCGTGTGTTAACCGCAGATCATAGCACGGCTCAGCGAAGAGGGGCTACTCGGCGCGTAGCACACCGAGCGGCCTCCCGCGCAGCACGTCGAGGCTCGCGCCGACGCCCACGACCCCGACGCCGCACGCGACCAACAGGATCGTTCCTAGCACATGGCCGGGGAGAAAGCGCCACGACAGCTCGAAGACCTGTTCGGTGACGAACCAGCTCAGAATGCAGGCGCCTAGGGCGCCGACCGTTCCCGCGAGCGCCCCGAGCGTCACGTACTCCACGGCGAGCATCGCGGCGACGGTGCGGCCGCTTGCGCCGACCGTCTTGAGTATCGCCGCTTCGTAGAGGCGCTGAAACTTGGTCATGGCAACCGCACCGACGAGAATCAGCAGGCCGGATGCCAGCGCGAGGCCACCGACCACCGAG
>JBOGIN010001231.1:0-7447 GCA_050742275.1 Vicinamibacteraceae bacterium | reverse complement strand
TTGGTTGCGGGGGCAGGATTTGAACCGCGAGCGCGAGATGGTCGGCGTCTGATTGTTAAGCTGCACGACCGGATTAGTCGCCTACCGTCTACTGATTCTGGCCCAGCGGACTCCGCGGAACCCTACGACGTTCCCCGCGGCTCCCAGCCGCGAGCGGCGGTCACCGTCCCTTCGGATCAGCTTGCCGTCCAGCGTCGGCTGCAGTGGTGTAAGGCAGCTACTGGGACCTCAGACGGGATTTCACACGGTCAGTTGCGACCTGGAGGACCGCTTTGATATCAGCGAACCTGGTGGTTGGGAGGTTGTTGAAGTCTCTAAGACGATGCTCGAAGTCTTGGCCGCGCGTGGCGTCCTCGACTGCGAATCGAACCTCCTGCAGCGCCACTCTGCGGTGATCGGACTTCCCCAACACATCAATACATGCCTTCTGCAAGGTGCAGAACAGGCTCCTCCTCCCGGTCGTTTCGTCGTCTTCGCATTGGCGGTCGTCCGCACGGTTCCATACCGACTCGTCCTTGAGGAGTTCGGCCGCTTTCGTCAGAATGCGTACATCGTCTGCTGTGGCCGGTTGATCCCGTCGCTCCAACTCAGGACTCGTGGCCGTCAGTCGAGGCGTTTCCTGTGAGCGGTCGGGAGCGGCGCCGACGTTTCGATCCGCTGCGACTATCATGGCCATCTGGACGAGCCCAAGCGCCAGGGTCCGCTTCATACGCCTTTCCCTACTCGCTAGCCGTTCTTCGCCGCTACCCAAGATTAGCTGCCCGGTGATGTTAGCCTTCAAACGGAGCGTGGGCAATCGTGTCCATCCGGAGCCGATGGACCGCCGAAGCGCGGTTGGCTGTCACCGCCATTGAATGCAAACGTCTTGGCTACGGTGACTCGGTGCACGGACGCCGCAACCCCTGATCCGGAGGAACTGGCGTAAGAAGGCGGAAGCAGCGCTGGCGGTGTATGGCTGCAGAACACCTGCAAGCATGCCCCACAGGACTGGGCACATTGCACTGAGCGGGGCCAACTCTTCGCGGTTTGGTCTCCGAAAGGCGCCTACCGTCTACTGATTCTGGCCCGGCGGACTTCCCGGAACCCTGCGGCGTGTTCCGTTACGGATCGCGCGGGCGTAGACGTGCACGACTGCGGAGGCCGACGTCGCTCAGCGTAGACGGGCCCGGCCCTGACAGCAGCCATTTCGACGGAAATCGATCGTGCTCCATCCCGGATGGTGGAGGACAGAAAGCGGCATCGACTTCGATCCTGAACTCTACGACAGTTGCGAGCAACAGCGCCCTGCGCGTCTATCGTAAGTGCGCGACGACGCATCAGCGTCCGCAACACCGCTTCACCTTGAGCGTGGAGCCGCAAGGGCACTTCTCGTTTCGACCAGAACCGAGTCGAGGCACGTCGATGAGCATGCCGCTTTCGTCAAGATTGCGTTCCCTACGTACGCTCAGCCGATGTCGACTGGAGCCGATTGCCTCCACTAGCCGCCGCTGATTTGCGAGTTCCGCTGCCAATATTGGCGAAGAGGATTCGAACGCCCTCAGTTGTTCCAGCTCCGCACGAGCACGGTTCACTTCCCCGGCATATGCCAACACTACGGCGTACTGAGCGCGCAATGGGATCACTTCCTCGACGAGGCGGTACTCGGCGATTCCCGGGATCAAGGTCTGCTCCATGAAACGGCGGGCATCGTCGACAGCGCCAATCGACAGGAGTTCATCGACGACGTCCTTGCCGGCATTCACAGCGACAAAGGCGCATTTGCCATCGCGAAGAGCTTGAAGGCCCACATCTTTAGGAGAGCGACGGCTCCACCCCTCTCGCCTACGACACGGGCGCGCAGGTCGATCGCGTCTCCGACGTGCTTCAACAATTCGATCTCGCCCGCGCGCTTCGCCAACTTCCGTGTGAGCTCAGGCGGGTTGGCCATGAAGAGATCTTGAGGGCGGAGGCCAATTAAGTCCAAGTAACCTCTGGCCACGGTTCTCGTCACAAGATCGGCAGCCTCCAACTGATCGCAGTAGAGCAGACCGACGCCGTAGGTGTATCGCAGTATCAACCAACCGTGCGGGTCGTCAACAAAGTCTGCATGTGCACTCGCGTAGACCCGTCGCAACTCGTCCAGGTGTCGCGACGTGCCTGCGAGAAGCAAACGCTTTATGGCGATCGTCTGTCTTGCACGAAGGACGTGCGCTAGCGGAACAAAACGGTGTTCCAGGATGGCCATATCTCTTCGAACCGTATCCGGATCCGCACCACGCTGAATATCCCAGAATGCCAGCGTATCAGCGGCCCAGAATCGATCCTCGTCTGACAGAGTTGGGTCCTCAAGCGTATCGGCCAAAATGGCCCGCAGCGCGTCCGAGCTCCCATGCTCGTGAAGGTGTTCCGGCACGGAACCGGCCATATCGACTACAACATTGGCTTCGCCAATACGTGGGGCAGTTCGGCAATATGCCAGGAACCTGTCGGGCGCGGCGGGTGAGATTGACTCCTTCAGAATGCTCCCAAGGACGCGAAGGACTCTGACGGAGTCCTCCGAGTAGAGCCGAATAGAGCCTCGGATTACTCTTCGGAACGCGTCGTGCAGAGAGAGGGCACCATTCTCAAACACCTGCACGATTCCCCAGTCTGTCAGCTCTCTCAGCGACGCACGTGCCTGTCGGTCATCGAGGCCAATGCCCGCAGTCAACAGCTGAAGGGTTTCGTCTTCACTGAGCCGAACATCTGAGATAGACAGAGCGTCGGCGGTGAGTCGCGTTTGAGCGGTGAGATGATTCAACACGCCTCGGAGCACGACATCCTGTGCCGACGATTCAGTTGGGCGCGCCGCTCGGAAACTGATCCACTCGCCGCTCGGAAACTGATCCACCTGGAGGCCTGATGGCGGGCTTGCGGGGCTGCCAGCTCTGCAGGTTCGCTGGAGAGGATGCTCAGGGTGGACCAGGTACATGTCATTCGCCATAAGGTGTTGGTGGAGGGCCGCTCGCAGCGGCAGGTCGCCAAAGAGTTCGGGATCTCGCGGGTCACCGTCCGCAAGTACGTCGAGGGTGCCGAGCCGGTGCGGCGGGAGTCCCAGCCGCGGGCCCGGCCTGTCTGGGCGCAGGTCAGGCCGCGGATCGAGGCGCTGCTGGCCGCGTCGAAGGACTGGACGGGGGGCAAGCAGCAGCTGACGGGGACGCGCCTGCACGAGTTGCTGATCGGTGAAGGCCATCGGGTTGGGGTCACACTCGTCAAGGCGGGCGTCGCAGAGTGGAAGCGCCAGCGCCGCGAGGTGTTCGTGCCGCTGACGTATCGCCCCGGCGACCTGGCCGAAGTGGACTTCTTCGAGGTGCTGATCGATGTCGATGGCACGCGGCGCAAGGCGTGGCTCTTCCTGATGCGGCTGATGTACTCGGGCCGCGATTTCGCCTGGATCTACGAGCGGCAGGACCAGGTGAGCTTCCTCGACGGCCATGTGCGTGCGTTTGCGCACTTCGGCGGCGTCCCGGCGTAATCGCAAGCTTGCGATTACCATGGTAATGGTCAGATTCCCGTAATGCGAAGAACTACGGGCGGGGCCAGCCAACGCTGCCCAAAGCAGGCCACTACCTTGGCATTATCCGGAACGCAGATCCTTGCTGATACGCAAGGAGGTGCGTATGGGCATGGACCCCGTTTCGGATGATCGATGGCTCTCACGCCTCGGCGAATACCTGCAGAAGGAACGCTAACACCCTCGTATCCTGGCTCGCTGGACAGCGGTCGCTCGCCGCTTTCTCCTGTATCTGGGGGAACGCGGGACACGCGTGGAGGACGCTCAGCCATCTGACGTCGCGGGCTACCTGCGGCGCGAGCGCCACCGCTATTTCCGACGCCATCATCACCGCCCGCCGTCGATCAACAGCTGGCGAAACTCTCATACCGGCGGCATTCACATGCTGCTGCGGTTGGTCCAGGGCGCATGGCCGCCGCCCAGATTGCTCACGGCGTCCGAGCAATTCCACACAACCCTCATGGACGAGTATGCCGCGTGGATGCAGGGCCGTCGGGGGCTTGCGATTGAGACGTGCCGCGACCGCTGTGAAGAAGCCCGCCGTTTCGTCGAGTGGCTGGGACCGCGCGGCACAGCCGCTCGTCTCGGGCAGCTGCAGGTCGCCGATCTTGATGGCTATGTGACCAGTCGTGCGGCGTCACTTCGACGGACCACCCTCAAGAGCGTCACCATCAAGCTGCGCAGCTTTTTTGCGGTATCTGCACGCCACCGGCAGGACGCCGCGCGATGTCAGCCTCACGATTGTCGGGCCGCGCGTGTACGCAGACGAGGCCATCCCCTCCGCCTTGCGGGCGGAGGACGTCATGCGCGTGCTGGAGGTCACCCGGCGCGATCGCTCGGCGATTGGCCGCCGCGATTACGCCATGTTGCTGCTCGTCGCGACATATGGGCTCCGCGCAGGTGAGGTCACGGCGTTGCGGCTGAACGATCTCGACTGGCGACACGATCGCCTCCGCATTCGCCATACCAAAACGGGAGCCATCTCAGAACTGCCGTTGCTGGCTGACGTCGGCGACGCGATCGTCCAATACCTTCGGCATGCCCGCCCGCTGGTCCCGTATCGAGAGGTGTTCATCCGGAGTTGGGCCCCGTACCTGTCGCCGCTTTCAATCCGGCTCATCGCTCTATACCCCTATCCGAGGTCGCCTCGACGCCGACGGTATTACGCCGTCGGGGAAGCGAGGCCCGCATGCCTTTCGGCACGCGCGCGCGGTGACGTTGCTCCGCGCGGCCGTGCCCGCCAAGCACATCGGCGACATCTTGGGCCACCGAGCCGCCGCGTCGACAACCGTCTATTTGAAGCTGGCCACGGAGGATCTCCGCGCCGTCAGCCTCGAGATTCCGATGGAGGTGACGGCATGAGCGCGCTCGCCGATCCCCGCGTGATCGACCGCTTCATTCGCACGCTGCCCCTCCGCAGCCCGGGCAGCATCCCGGTCTACCGGTGCATCTTGCGGCACTTTCAACGCTTCGTCCTCGGCCAGTCGGCCCAGGCACCGGTGTCGCGGGACACCATGCGACGGTGGCTGGAAGCACGGCGGCGAGATTTGCCGGTCCCGCTCGTCTACCATCGCGCGCGGCTCGTGGATCGATTTCTCGATTGGCTCGTGACGACGCGCGCTATTCCCAGCAATCCGCTCGCGGACTGGCGCCGCGAGTACGGCCAGCGCACCACGACTCGATCGTCCGCGCGTTGCTGAGCCCGAATGTCGACGCCGCCCTCGACGCGCTGCGCCCCCTGTCGCCGTTTGGGAGCGGGCTCGGCCAGATCCTGCACACGCATATCACCCGGATGCGAGCCCTCGGCTACCGCTACGACACCGAGGCGCCCGGCTGCTGCGCTTCGACCGCTTCCTGCAGAGGCGCCCTGACCTGACCGGCCAACCCCTCAGCGTGTTGGTCCAGGCATGGGCTGAGGCCGGCTCGGGCGTCCACCACAAGTGGGAGGCCCAGGTCTGTGGTCGCGTGATCTCCACCGCCTTGCATCGTCTTGACTCGACGACCGCGATCCTCGACGTGGATCGCCAGCTTTACCGCCAGGTGTGTCAACAGCACCGGCGTCCCTACATCTGCACGGCCGAGGACCTTCGACGAATCCTGGAGGCGGCGCGGACGTTTCCGTCACCGCACGCGCCGCTGCGCCCCGCAAGCCTGTACCTGATGGTGGTCCTGGCGGCGTGTGCCGGTCTGCGGCTCGGCGAACTCGCACGGCTGACGCTCACGGATGTGGACCTCACCGACGGGACGATCGAGATCCGCGAAACCAAGTTCTTTAAATCGCGTCGGCCGCCGCTCGCATCAAGCGTCATCGCGGCTGTCCGCACGTACCTGGACGCACGCCGCCGGGCCGGTGCCCCGATGGACGCGTCTGCCGGCCTCTTCTGGCATCAACAGCGAGCCGGCCGGTACTCCCGCGTCATGATCGAAAAATTGCTCGTCCGTGTGTTCCGACGAGCGGGCCTGAAACCGCCGCGCGGCCGAGCCGGCCCGCGCGTCCATGACCTGCGGCATAATTCCGGCACTCGGATTATTCCGTCAACCGACACGCTGACGGAGGAATTTTCGGGGGATCGCGCGATTGCGGCCGTCTCGCTGGCGGCATAATCAGAGCGTGTTCAGGAAGGCTAAGACGGGACACGAGGGCAGGAGCGAGTGGATCGTCACCACACACTCAACGCCGAGCGGGATGAGATTCGTCGCGCGCGTGTAGGGGCGATGCCGATTTCCCTGTTGCGATTGCGGTCACGTTCGATTGTCGTCTCCTTCTGGGGAATGGTCCCCGCCTTTCAGGAGACGGACAATGACGATGCTTCGCACGGGTGCGGTCACCGCATCTGCCCCACGCGTCTGCGTCGGGCCACTCGCCCCCTACATCGATCGATTTGCGGAGGTACTCACCAGCGAGGGGTACGCCTCGGAGACTGTACGCACCAAGTGTGCATGGGTGGCGGCCTTCAGCCACTGGCTCACCCGCCGCGGAAGGTCGCTGGCCAGTCTTGACGACGCGCGGATCACCCAATTTCATCGGCAGCACCGTCGCGACGCCCCGCGGCGCGGCGATGTGGCGACCGGTCGGCAGCTGCTGGCGTTCTTGCGCGACCTCGGCGTCAGTCTGCCACCGCGGCCACACCCAGACCGATCCGCGCTGGGTCGGCTTCTCCGGGAGTATGAGCGATTTCTGCGCTCGGAGCGCGGCCTCGCCCGCTCAACGATCGTAGGTTTTCTCGCCATCGTGCGGCGATTTCTCACGGGGCATTTCAAGAACCGGCCGTTGCATCTCCAGGATCTGCGCCCACCAGACCTGCATCGCTTCGTGCTGCGTGAAGCGCACCGTGTCAGTCGGACGCATGCCAGAACGACGGTTACGACGCTGCGCTCCTTTTTGCGCTTCCTGCGTCAGCGTGGGGCGATCGACACGGACCTGGCGGCCGCGCTGCCTGGGGTGGCGCAGTGGCGATGGGCGCACCTACCCAAGGCGCTGCCGCCGGAGCAGGTCGAGTGCCTGCTGCGCCGCAGCGATCGCCGGACGCCGGCCGGTCAGCGTGATTACGCGATCCTCTTGCTCCTGGCGCGACTCGGGTTGCGCGGGGGCGAAGTACGGGCGCTGACCTTGGACGACGTGGATTGGGCGCGTGGCGAGATCCTGGTGCGCGGCAAAGGCCCGCGCTGCGAACGCTTACCGCTGCCGAAGGAGGTGGGCACGGCGCTGGTGCACTATCTGCGCCATGCTCGTCCAGCGTGCGCGACGCGCACGGTGTTTGTGCGTCTGCACGCGCCGCGCCACGGCCTTCGCCTGAGCGCCGTGTGCTGCGTGGTGCGCCGGGCCCTGCGGCGCGCCGGCTTGAACCCCGCGTTCAAAGGGGCGCATCTGTTGCGGCACTATCCCGCATCCCGGACTATCCCGAGCGATTGGAA
>JBOGIN010001230.1:0-9475 GCA_050742275.1 Vicinamibacteraceae bacterium | reverse complement strand
ATCGAGCACCGGGCGGCGATGTCGCCCGATGCGCTGACCGGCCTGGAGGCCAGCTTGCGGTTTGCCGGTCCCGAGACCGTCGAGACGAAGATCTTCGGCAGGCTCTCGGCATGGCAGAACTGGATCTTTCAACGTCCGAACGCCGTTGGTGAGCGGGGTGCGCTCTCGGCGTACGGCGGTGGCCGCGGCCGGCCGGAGTTCGATTGGAGCAGGACATGATCTCCGCGGAGCGTATACCCAATAACGTTTCCCTCTCCGAGAACAAGCGTCTGCAGCGCGCGCTGCAGCACTGGCAGCCGAAGTACCTCGACTGGTGGCGCGACACGGGGCCAGAAGGCTTCCAGGACCACCACTACGTCTATCTGCGGACCGCCGTGAGCGTCGATCCCGGAGGCTGGGTGCACTACGACTTCGTCAAGCTGCCGGAGTACCGCTGGGGCATTTTCCTCGCGGAGCCCCTTCGCGACCGGACCATTGGATTCGGTGATTTTATCGGCGCCCCGGTGTGGCAGGACGTGCCGGGCGACTTTCGCAGCCCGCTGCGAAGGCTCGTGGTCACGCAAGGCGACACGGAGCCGGCGAGCGTCGAGCAGCAGCGCCTGCTCGGCCACAGCTGTCCCAGCTTGTACGACCTGCGGAATCTGTTTCAGGTGAACGTCGAAGAGGGGCGGCATCTCTGGGCGATGGTGTACATCCTTCACTCTTATTTCGGCCGTGACGGCCGAGACGAGGCAGAGGAGATGTTGGAGCGCCAGAGCGGCAATGCCGACAAGCCGCGCATTCTCGACGCCTTCAACCAGCCGATCGATACCTGGCTGGACTTCTTCATGTTTGCGATGTTCACCGACCGCGACGGCAAGTCACAACTGCTGTCGCTTTCCGAGAGCGCCTTCGATCCGCTGTCGCGCACGACGCGCTTCATGCTGACCGAGGAAGCGCATCATATGTTCGTGGGAGAGAGCGGCGTTGCGCGAATCCTCGAGCGCACCTGTGAGCTGCTCACGAGCGGGCAAGCGGGCTTCTCGGAGGACGTCCGTCGCGCGGGCGGCATCGACCTACCCACGATCCAGAGGTTCTTGAACTTCTGGTTCAGCATGAGCCTCGATCTCCACGGCGGTGAGATCTCGAGCAACGCGGCCATTTACTTCGCCAACGGTCTCAAAGGACGCCAATACGAGGAGAAGTATCCAGACCACAAGTGCCTGCAGGGCACCTACCCGGTCGACGTTGTCGTGGACGAGGCGATCGAGACCCGTAACGTGCCGCTCCGGAACGCCATGAACGAGATTCAACGCGATTGGTACACCGGCGACTGCCGTGCCGGCGTCGAGCGCTGGAATCGGATCCTGGAGAAGCACGGCATTACCGATCGCTTGCGGCTCCCCGACCGCAAGTTCAATCGCCACATCGGCATTTACGCAGGCCTCCACTTCGATCCGGACGGCCGCATGATTGGATCCGACGAGTGGGAGAGGCGCCGATCCGACTGGCTCCCGTCCCAAGAAGACAAGGCGTATGTCAAGAGCTTGATGGCGGCGCCGGTCTACGAGCCGTCCCACTTCGCCAACTACATTGCCCCACCCTCGAAGGGCATCAACCGGCAGCCGGTCGACTTCGAATACGTGAGGACCGAGCTGTAATCCCAGGATTCGGTTGTCACCGTTTCTCGTAGGGCGGCCCTTGAGGGCCGCCATTGCTTGGCGGGGCTAAAGCCCCGCCCTACGTTTCGTGACGCTGGCCTACTTGATGACCACGTGGCCTTGCGCCTGCCACTTCCCGCTGGTGGTGCGCACTTCCAGCCACGCGGTCTTGCGGCCTGCAGGCGCCTCGTATTCGAACTCGTAAGTCTCGCCCACGGCAATCGTCTGGTGCGCGGGTACCGCCGCGGACTCGGCTATCGGTACTGGTGCGCCGTCTTTCGCCACAGGCGTCCACGTCACAGGCCCGTCAGCCGTCTGGAGCGCGACGCTGAAGATATCGTCAGGCGTGATGTTGATCAGCCGTACGCGGTGGCGTGCTCCTGCTTTCCACACGAGCCGCGGCGAGCGCGCGCCATTGATCACCACCGACTCGGGTTCGGCGAGGATGCTCGGCTCCTCGGACGTGAGGCCCGTGCGGCCGAGGACGATCACATGATCGGTGATTGGATCGAACGTCTCGCCGGCATTCGTGACGATCAGCGGGCCATAAAGCCCCGACGATAGCTGACGGTAGTCGTGCAGGTGCGTGTGATAGATGAAGGTGCCTGCACGCGGCGGCGTGAATCGAACCACGAAGGTGCCGCCTGGCTCGATCATCGGCGTCACACGTCGAGCCATGCCGCTGAATCCGTGCACGCCATCGTAGTAGCTGTCGAGCTCCATCCCGTGCCAGTGAATCGCGGTCGCTTCGGGAAGACGATTCACCAGCGTGATCTCGACCGGCTCGTCGCGCCGGAGCACGATCGGTGGACCAGGCGTCACGGCCGTCTCCGACGCCGCGGGAGCACTTCCCTCGCTCAGCACGAAGCCAGCCGGTGGAACGTGGCCCTGCTGGCCCGGCGCGCGCTGCATCACGAGGGTGAGCTTGCGCGGCGAGAGCTTGCCGGCCACGGGCACGACCGCCCGCGCTGACGTCGCCTCGCGCACCGTGACGCCAATCACCATGCCCGCCATGCCGAGCGACCTGTCGTGAGTGTTCGCATGGCTCGCGTGAGCGCCAGCGGCGCCGTGATGCGCGTGTCCACCTGCGTTGCCAAGACGCCGATTGGGCGAGACGTGATGCATGACGTGGCAGTGGAACAACCAGTTGCCCGCACGCTCTGGCATCCACGCCATCGTCATCGTGCCCCCAGACGGCACCAGCTGCGTGACCGCAAGCTTCCGGCGTGCCGCGTCGAATCGTGAATCGCGCAGGCCGTTTCCAAGGCTGTGGACCTCGAAGTAGAAGCCGTGCAGGTGCAGCGGGTGGGCCTGCGAGCTGAGGTTGAGGACGCGCCACCGGACTCGCTGCCCGCGCTCGTAGCTGAATCGCTCGGTCGATGGCCACGACAAGCCGTTGATGACGAACGTCAGGCGCGGCTTGAAGCCAACGAACACTTCGGCGGGCTCGTCGGACGTCATGATCTCACCGAGCTGCTTGGGCGTGAGGTTCGTCCACTCGGTGATGACCAGTATCCGGTCCCGTTCGACAGGCCCAGCTTCGTCGACGACGAACGCAGCGGCCAGCTCGCGAAACGGCATGGGCGCACCAATCGTGGACGAGGCTTGGAAGCGATACGTCCGGAGACGACGCCCTCCCCGTTTCGGGCCAACACGTTGAGCCAATCAGAAGGAAGAAGACAACACGCGCCACCCGAGGGCGCAATCGAACACCCATCATTGCGAGCTCCCATGCATCAAATGACGGCCTGAAGAGGGGCCGTCGACTGCCGTCCGACTGGTCATCGTAGGAGCTCGGGAGGTGGCGTGTCCTGAGAGAAGGGTGAGAAAACGGTTTGTTTTTCCTTCCGGATGTCGCGAAGCCCAATGCGGCCCGTGACGAAGCGGGCAGCGAGCTCAGCATTTATACTCGAGCGACCTTGGCCCTTCGGGGGCCAGAAATTAGGGAGCTTGATTGCTGCCTGAACCAAGGTGTAAGGTTACAGAAGCGGATCTGGAACATGATTCCGCATAGTGGAATGACTGACGCCGCACGGAAGCCGGGTGCGAGCGAGTTGGAAGCGCCGGGGCGAAAGTCGACGTCGCTCGACAAGGCGCTGGACCTGTGCGAGGCGCTGAGCGCGATGCCCAGAGGCGCCACGGTGTCCGAGCTCGCGCGTCAGGCGCGGCTCCCGCCGGCGACGACACATCGGTTGTTGGGCGTGCTGAGGCGGCGTGGCTTCGTGCGCCAAGACGAGGACACCAGCCGGTATCTCCTGACGCTGCGCTGGCTCGACCTCAGCTTTCGCGCCCTTGGCCGCTCGGAGATTCGGCTTCACGCATATCCGGTGCTGCGTGAGTACGTCCTGCGCACGCACGTCCGGACATTCATCGCCGTGCCGCCGGACGGCGAGGTCACGTACGTGTGGAGCGGCGGCGCTGACGAGGTCTCGATGTATACGGCGTACGGAAAAGCCATGCCGGGACATTGCTCGATATACTTCACGCCCGAGCAACGCAGCGCACGCCGGCTCGTCTGCGTCAAGCTGGATCGGGCCGCGGATGCGCGCCGGAGCGTCGAGGTCGCCCGTCGTCTCGGCCGGGAGGAGCAGGTGCCATGGGCGCACTCGCTCAACTGCACCTGCGCGCCGGTCTACGACTACACCGGCCGCGAGGTAGCGCGCGTCGGCCTGTTCGCCCATGGTGAAGACGAGCGTCTGCTGCACGAGCAGCACGTTCCCGCGGCGTGGGATCTCGCGCGGTCGATCTCATTGCGTCTGGGACATCTGGGAAGCCGCATTGCGGACGAGTGACGAGACCGAAGGTCGTCTCCGTCTTCTTGAGAGGAGGAAGCGTGGCTTACATCATCACGGAACCGTGCATCGGCACGAAGGACCATGCGTGCGTCGACGTCTGCCCGGTGGACTGCATTCACCCACGCAAGGACGAGCCTGACTTCGAGAGCGTTCAGATGCTCTACATCCACCCGGACGAGTGCATCGACTGCGGCGCATGCGTTCCGGCGTGCCCCGTCGAGGCAATCTTCGCGCTCGATGAAGTGCCGGACAAGTGGAAGGAATACACCGAGATCAACGCGCAGTACTTCCAGAAATAGACGAGCCCGTCAAGGACGTCGATCGGCGGCGCGTAGAACGTCTGCCTCACGCGCGAGCAGCCCTTCCTTCGCACGAAGCCGTTCGGCCCGCCGTGCTCGGGCCTCTTCCGCCGAGCGGCGGGCTTCGTCCGTTTCGAGGAGCAGCGGACGGACAGCGACCCGCCGCCCCTGCTCGTCGACCGCCACGAACGTGAGGTAGGCGTGGCAGGTCAGCTCGCGCACGCCGGTCAGCGCCTCTTCGGAGAACACCTGCACTTGCACTTCGAGCGATGTGGTGAAGGTGCAGGTGACCCGCGCCTTGAGGATGACCAGATCGCCAATGCGAATGGGGTGGAGGAACTGCAGGCCGTCCACCGCGGCCGTGACGACGCGCTGGCGTGTGTGCTTGAGGCAGGTGATCGCGCCGGCGACGTCGATGAGGTGCATGACCGCGCCGCCCAGCATGAATCCCAACAGGTTGGCGTCGTTCGGGAGCACCGCCTGGATCATCTCGGTGGCGGACTCATCGGCACCCTTCGGCGTGGGGGTTGTCGTCGCGGTAGCGTCAGACATCGCTAGAAGTCGTAGCCAATCCAGAAGCTGAAGCGAGGCTCGCGGAACCAGTCGCTGCCGCTCTTGCTCTCCAGCGCGCCCTGGAACTGGAACAGCGCGTCCTCCCAGTCACGGTTGAACAGCGTTCGCCACGACCAGTCGAAATGGACGGGGAAGCCGAGGAGAAACGTCTCGAGGCCCACGCCGTACGAGGCGCGCCCGTCCACGAGCCGGAATCCGGAGATCGCGCGCGGCTCGCCGTAGACGGGGATCGGAAAGCCGAACTCGTCCTGCACGAAGCCCTCGATCGCGCGCATCTGCTCCGTGTTGTTGTCCCAGAAGCGGAACCCTCGCCCCGGATTCGTGAGATTCAATGGCTGCCCGAAATCCGTGGTCGTGGGCCGGCCCTCGAAGCTCGCGCCGCCGACGCCCGCGAAGAACGCGCCGCGCACACCGCCGAGGACTCCAAGCGGCGTGAGCATGGCTTCGATGAGCGGGAAGCGGATCTCCGCGTTCGCAAAGAAGCCGCGATCGCCGACGAACTCCAGGTACTCGTACCCACGCAGCTCCGAGTTCCCACCATAGAAGAAGAAGTCCGGCGCGTCGCCCCAGCTCCGGAAGCCGCGGAAGCGAAGCGCGAGCACGCCAGTGGTGGCGAGCCGCTTGTAGTAGCGGAAATCGCCGTCCACCGACTGGCGGGATAGCGTGTCACCGATCGAGGGCGACACCTCGTAGCCGAGCCTCACCGTCGAGCCGGAGAGCGGACCGAATTCGCGGAAGATGGTCGTCTCCTGGACGAACGCGATGCTGAGCGGAACGAGCGTCCCATCCTGGAAGAGCGTCCGCCCATAGATCTGCTGTTGGTACTCGTCCGAGGCCTCCTGCAGGCCTGGGTCCTCGAACTCTTCGTTGTACCGGAATAGACCCGCCGAGAGCTCGAGACGCCTGTACCGATTGAGCGGATACCAGGCGAAGGCCGAGGCGCCGGTCATGGTGCGGGTGGCGATGGCGGCGTCGCGATCCAGCAGGAAGCGCGGGTCGTAGAGGAGTCCCGGCTGCAGGCCGTAGTAGAACAGCGTCTGCTGGTACGCCTGCCCGCCCCATTGTATCCGCCGCGAGAGGTTGTGATAGCCGAAGGCGAGCGTTCGATACTGCGAGATGGACGCCGCATAGAAGTTGAACTGCTGGTCGCCGAGCACGTCGGCAAACGTGACCTGCGTTCCGCCGAAGAGATCCCCTCCGCTCGTGACGCCCACGGATACTGGGGGCCGGCCCTCGAGAAACAGGCGCTCGAACGTGCCCTTCTGCTTCTGGTTCCCCGGCACCAGCGTGTGCGGCAACGGCGCCTGGAAATCAATCACAGGGCCGGGTGCTCCGAAGTCGCTGGATGCCACCTGGAGCTTGGGCTCGCGCAGCGGAATCTCGTGAAGCTCGTACTCACCCTTGAAGTACGTGATGAACGCAACACGCTTCGGGTCATCCTCCTTGGCCGGAGGCAGCAGGATGGGCGAGAGATTCCCGGTGAGCGCGTCGGTGTACTGCCGCAAGCGGGTCGTCGAGAGATCCAGCGTCCAGATGTTGTAAATGTTGCCGTCCCGCGCCAGCTCGGGGTCGATTGGCTTGCGCGGATCCAGCGCCGTCGAGGGAAAGACGACCGTGCGATCGTCGACGAAGCGCGGACCGCCCTCGTCATGCGTGCCAAAGGTGAGCTGCGTGCGCTTCTTGGTCGCCAGATCCAGCCTGAAGAGCTTCGTGTTTCCGCTGATGCGCGAGAGATACACGACGGACTTCCCGTTGGGGGCGAACACCGGTGCGAAGTCGGCGAAGTTGTCTTTCGTGAGATGGCTCACGTTGCCGCTTGCGAGGTCGAGTTGAAAGAGGTCGCCCACGGCGTTCTGCAGGCCCGCAAACGCAATCGTCTTACCGTCCGGTGAGAAGGCGGGCGATTCCGGCGCATCGACCGAGTCGATGTAGTAGCGGTTCTGTACCTTGCCCGTGACGACGCTCCGCAGGATGAGCGAGCGCTGCTTCTCGGTGCGGGCGAAATAGGCGATGAGGTCTCCTGTCGGGCTCCATGCCATCCAGGGCACGGCGTTCCCGCGCGCGTTCGGCAGGGCGATGTACTCGTACCCGCTGTCCTTGTCGAAGCCGCTCGTGACGTTGCGCACGACCTGCCGGTCCTTCGTCGACAGCAAGACGATGTCGATCTCGCCGTCTTTCCGATTGACGACGGCTGCCGCCACGAGCTCACCCGAGGGTGACGGCTCGATCGAGATCGCGCCGGTATACCTCGTGTCTTCCGGGTCGGGCGACAAGTCACGACCGTAGTCCGCCGGCCGCTCCTTGTCGCGAAACGGCTTGAAGCGGTCCTTCAGGTAGTTCGAGAACTGATCGTCGAACTCATCGTCCGAGACGTCGAGCGCCTCTTCGAAGGCGTTCTCGCCGCCGCCGATGACGCTCTTGCGGAGCGAGAACAGGAACTGCCGGATGCCTTCCTTTCCCCACTTCGACTCGACGAACTCGAACACCGCATGTCCGAGGTTGTACGGCGTGCGTCCGCCGAACATCCCGTAGGACTCCATCTTGGTCATCTCCGGCACGATGTCGGCCACGGCGACATCGCGCACGGTCATCATGTCGAGCGGATCCCAGGTGCCGCGCATGTAGTCGGACAGCCCTTCGTCGACCCACAGCGGGTGGCCGCGACGCACGAGCGAGCGCGGGATGATGTCGTACTCGAAGAGATGCGTGAGCTCGTGCACGATGAGTCCGTAGAGCTGATCGGACGGAAAGTCGAGCGGCAGCACCATGCGGTTGCGCTGCGACTCGGCAAAGGCGGCCACGCCTTCCGGGACGGCGCCGGGCATGACGTTCTGCTGCTGGAACTCGGACTGCGTCTTGAACAGGATGAGCGGCGCCTTGATCGCGAGATCATGTTTCAGCTCTGAGCTGACGTGCTGATACGCGCTCTCGGCGTAGCTCGCGACACGCTCGAGGTGCGGCTCGATCTCTGGATAGTAGAAGATCTCGAAGTGATCAGTTGTGTAGATGTGCCACCGGAACTTGTCGTACTGGATCTCGTTCTTGCCATAGTACGGAACAAGTGGGGTGTATCCGCGGACGGTGGCGTGGCCGAGACTCACGGGACCGGTCATCGCGCAAGAGATGCGGCCGCCGGCGCCTTGATAGGGTGCGAAGATTGTCTGCGCCTGCGCCGCGCCGGCGGCCACGAGCCAACCGGCAACCGTATAGGAGACGAACCAGCTCAAACGACGCCGTGGATCGTGCCTCATGGCGACACCTCGACGAATGCTAGCGCGAAGCCGTTACCGTCGTGCAACAACCTGCTGGCACCTGCGCAGCAGGTGCCGCGCGACTGGTGAGGCGCGAGCCAACGGATCGCGCCGAAGCGCACCTGCTGGCGCCTGTTCCGCGGGCCCCGCATGACCAATGAGCGCGAGTCAGCGGACCGCGCTGCAGCGAACCGGTCGGTAAAACGAGCCTATCACGTCTGGACCGCGCGCGGGGATCGCGAAAACGAGCATTGGTGGAGGGTGGGTCGGCCCTCTCCGCATATACTGGGGCGTGCCCGGGAGACCCCTACTGACCCCTGACCCCTGACCCCTGACGCCTTATGGTGCTGCGGCTGGGAAGACGCAACGATCGACGGGTCTCACGGGAGGAGCAATTTCGCGCGGATGCGCTCGCACACCTCAACAGCCTCTACGGTACCGCGTTACGGCTCGCAGGTAATCGCGAGACGGCCGAAGATCTCGTGCAGGAAACCTACCTCCGGGCCTTCCAGGCGGTTTCGCGCTTCGAGCCCGGAACGAACCTCAAGGCGTGGCTCTTCACGATTTTGCACAACGTGTACCGGAACGTCCGGCGGAGCGCCGCACGCAGCCCCGTGGAGAGCGCGCCCGACGTCGTCGAGCATGCGGGAGCCACGGGAATGGCCGACAATGATCCCGAGCAGCGGCTGCTCCGGGAGACCCTCGACACCGATCTACGGGAGGCCCTGGACCAGGTGCCAGACGTCTTTCGCCAGGCGGTCTGGCTCCGCGATGTCGAGGAGCTGACCTACGCGGAGATTGCCGGCGTGATGGCGGTGCCGATCGGCACCGTGATGTCTAGAATCGCGCGGGGCCGGCGGCTGCTGTACGACAACCTGATCCGGCAGCGGGAGGCGCGGCAGGGGGTGAGCGGTGAC